>CALLCZ010000103.1 GCA_937998645.1 uncultured Gammaproteobacteria bacterium | reverse complement strand
TGCACTGGTCTCGAAAAACCATATCGCTGGATTAACAAAGAATGAATCCGGTCATCAGTGCATCTTGCTGAACGATACTGATGACGCACTTGAAATCAGCCGCAGGCATCTGCCGACAATTCGCAGGAAACTCAAAAATCTGGGCAATTAACTACAGGTGCGAGGAACGAGTAACGAGTGGCGAGGAAAAACAGGGATTACCCCTACAAATTTCTAAAAATCTCTGCGTGCTCTGCGCCTCTGCGAGAGATTAAATAACAAGCTGTATGATGTCAGCATAGCTGACAGATAGACGCAGTTTCCGCGTTACTCGTCCCTCGTTACTGATACACCCGTGACGGTATCCTGTACAGCGGCATCGATGGCTTTTTCCAGCTCCCCGGCAACATATTCCAGTACGGTTATACCCACGATTCGCTGGCTGATTTCGTTTCCGCCGGCATCGAAAAAGACCAGCGTGGGATACAGGTCGACGTCGTACATTCGGCTGATCCGGTCGCTGCGGTACTGCCTGCCATCAAAACCGGTAATGCTTGAGTAGGTATTTACTTCCAGCTTTTTAACGATAATCCGCTCTTTGTACTTGCCGTTGCGCATCAAGGGCTTCAGCACCTGTTGTTCCAGCGCTTCGCAATAACGGCACCACGGTGTGCTGAATTCAACCAGAATCGGCACATTTTTTGCTCTGGCAGTCTTTGCCACTTCCTCGAAACTGTTTAATTCGGGTATTGGCGCCGCTTCCGGTTTCTCTTCTTCGTACTCGTAGACGAAATCCGAAGCCGCATATCCGTAACTGCCGGCACAGGCTGTAATCATTAACATGAGGCTGTTCAGTATTCTCATAAAAAACCTGATTTTGGCCTGGCTGTGCTTTCAAATAGAATAGCGTGAAATATTCGAGCAATAACAGGCATAATTGGTCATGCAACAATCACACAGACCGCTGCACGATGTCAAAGTTCTGGTCACGCGACCACAGCAGCGGGCGTCGGATCTTTGCCAGATGATCGAACAGGCTGGCGGATCTGCATTGCAATTTGCGGCTATTGAAATTACCGAGCCGGCAAACTTTCAGAGTCGTGAGTACGCAAGAGACCATATCCAGGAATTTGCACTCGCCATTTTTATCAGCCCCACCGCCGTTGAAAAAACCTTTGAGTTTCTCACCGCACTACCGGACGGCATCAGGGTTTCAGCCATTGGCAGCCGTACCACCAGGGCACTGGAAGCCATGGGGCTGAATGTCGACATTGTTCCCGACGGCCACGACAGTGAATCATTACTTGAACACCCGCAGTTGCAGGCCGGCGAGATTGCCGGTAAGAAAATCGTGGTCTTTCGCGGTGAAGGCGGCCGTGAATTACTCGGGGACACCCTTCGTTCAAGGGGTGCAGAGGTATTTTATGCGGATATGTACCAGCGTATGCCGCCGACATCTGCCAGTCAACTGAGCCGGCACCTGGCAGAAGCCGATATTGTTGCCGTCAGCAGTAACCAGGGGCTGCAAAATCTGTATGACCTGGCGACCGACAAGAACAGTCTCACCCGCCATGTTCTCGTGGTGCCGGGTGAGCGCAGTTTTACGCTGGCAAAAACACTGGGATTCAGTAACATATTCATCGCAGAAAACGCTACTGACGAGGCCTGCATGAATGTCTTAGAATACGTCACAGCTAAAATGAGCAAAAAATTATGAATCGTTTATTATTTATCCTTTTATCCGCGCTAATTATCATTACCGGTTATGCCATGTACATCAATAATGACCTTGGTTTGATGCAGGTCAGTTTTGCTGAATACCAGTTTGAAGCCAGCCTGCTTGAAGTTGGCGCAGTTGCTCTGGGAGTACTGTTTGCGGCTCTGTTACTGGCACATACTGTCAAGCTGTTAAAAAAATTCACCGGGCTGTATGGTGAAAAAAGAATCGAGCGCCTCACTGAAAAAGCACGCCATTCACTCGAGCTGGGCCTGATTGAATTATCAGAAGGCCGCTATGCAAAAGCTGAAAAGGTACTGTTGCTAAAAGTCGAACATAATGAAAATGCGCTGTTGGCCTACCTGGCAGCGGCACGCGCGGCACAGTACCAGGGAGCATATGATCGCCGTGACGATTACATTCGACGTGCACACCAGAGCGCGCCCGACGCAGATATTGCCATCGGCCTGACACAGGCTGAACTGCAGATGGACCATAACCAGATTGAACAGGCGCTGGCGACGCTTAACCACCTCAACGTACTATCACCGCAGCATCCCTATGTATTGAAGCTGCTGGCTGAAACGCACCACATGCTGGCTGACTGGGAAAGCCTTCGCGAGCTGCTGCCTGATGTGAAAAAATCCGGCGCGATCAACGATGAAAAGCTGTTATCTCTCGAAATTGATACCTGGTGCGGCCTGATGAGCGATCGCAGTCGAACAGACAATATTGATTTACTAACGCAGCTCTGGGATGTCATGCCTGTCAGCATGAAAACCATCCCGGAAGTTGTAGAGCACTATGCTGCCGAATTGATCAAGCTGCATGCAGCAGGCGAAGCCGAAATGGTATTACGTGATTTCCTGAGTAAAAACTGGGTTGAATCCAGCCTCATTCTTTATTCCGAGCTGGATGTCATGGCCAGTGAAGAACAGATCAGTATCGCGCAGGGCTGGCTGCACAAACACCAGCACAATGAACACCTGTTATATGCCCTGGGCAAAATGTGCATGAGTAAAAACCTGTGGGGTCCGGCAAGAAATTACCTTGAAGCCAGCCTGTCGGCAAAGCCGATGCCTGTGACCTATCTCAAGCTGGCACAATTGCTGGAAGATCACCTGGAAGACCGTCAAAAGGCACAGGATTACTATCGCCAGGGACTGCACATGCTGTCAGGTGATTATGGCGAAGCCGCTTTGGCAAACGCGGAAAACGATTTTCAGCGTTCGATCGTGGTGCCCGAACTGAGGGTCATTTAATCTGGCCATCGCGTGTAAACGCATCGCTGAAGCGACTTCAGCCGCAAGGGATTATGATTAATTCACCGCAGAGGCGCGGAGACGCAGAGGATTATTTAAAAGTTGCTATCCGAAACATTTTACCTGTACATGCTTGCTAGCTGTTTACCGGGGCAGGCGTGAGAGATCTTCCGGTGTCCGGGATATCTCCCACACTGGACGAAATGACAATTAGCATATTACATAACAATAATTATCTCTGCGCCTCCGCGCCTCTGCGGTTAAAAAATGTTTTTTGATATGCAGGACCTCACTATTGTCGGCGCCGTTCTGCTCGTTGCCGAGATCATTGGGATACTGCTTGCCATTCATGCCGTGATGCAACCGCGCTCATCACAGGGCTCAATAGCCTGGTTCATTGCCCTTATTACGCTCCCGGTTGTAACTATTCCTTTGTATACCGTGTTTGGCCGCACACGCTTTCTTGGCTATACAGAGGCGATGCGCGAAGCGGCAGAAATCGTGGGTGACAGGCGACATGAGTGGCTGGAGAACATGAACGTGATGGCTGCAAAGCCACAGCCGGGGCTTGAAGTTATCGAGGCCTTGGCGAAAAACCTGACTTATATACCCTTTTTACGAGCCAATCGTGTCGAACTGCTGGTCGACGGTGCGGAAACCTATCACAACATGATCAGCGCCATCGACTCCGCCCAGTCCTATGTACTGGTGCAATTCTATATCGTGCGCGACGATGCCATCGGCCGGCGTTTGCGCGATGCCCTGGTTGCGAAGGCACGCAGCGGTGTACAAACTTTTTTCCTGTACGATGAAATCGGTAGTATCAAATTGCCGGAAGCCTATCTGGATGCCATGCGCAAGGAAGGTGTTGAAGTCTCCGGTTTCAAAACGACAAAAGGGCGCAGCAACCGCTTCCAGATCAATTTCCGCAATCATCGCAAGTTGCTGGTTGTTGATGGACGTAGCGGCTTCATTGGCGGTAACAACCTTGGTGAAGAATACCTGGTTTACAGGGACACGCATTTGAGAATAGACGGACCTGCGGCCCAGCATATACAGCTGAGCTTCCTCAAAGACTGGTACTGGGCAACAGGACAGCTTCCCGCTATTGCATCACAAATTACAGCTGCAGAGACATCAGATCAGGCTGTTGCTATTGTTAACACAGGCCCGGCAGACATCGCGGCATACTGCAGCATCCTGTTTTCAAGCCTGGTCAGCAATGCACGTTCTCGCCTGTGGATTACCAGTCCGTATTTTGTACCCAATGATGCCCTGGTCGTCGCACTGCAGGCGGCAGCCCTCAGGGGTGTTGATGTTCGCATCATCCTTCCCGACAAAGCTGACCAGCGTATCGTTGAACTCGCCTCTTTCACCTACTACGATGACATGCTGAACAACGGTGTGCGCCTGTACAGGTACCGTGACCATTTCATGCACCAGAAGGTGATACTGGTCGACGATACCGTCGCAGGCATCGGCACGGTTAACCTGGACAACCGCTCGCTCTATCTGAACTTTGAAGCCACCGCGCTGGTTGCAGATCACGACTT
>CALLCZ010000102.1 GCA_937998645.1 uncultured Gammaproteobacteria bacterium | reverse complement strand
GCCATGCAACAAAGATGGAACAGCATGTCACCCGAACAACAGGAAGCCCTGAGGAACCGCTCGGAAAATAAACGACAAAAATGGGAGCAGATGAGTCCAGAACAACAGTCTGCTTACCAGGCGCAGCGTGAACAACGCAGACAACAATGGCAAGGCATGTCGCCCGAACAGCAACAGGAATACCAACAAAAATACCGGGATAAGAAATCATCTCGCAGAGACACCTGGCAAGGCTACTCCCCTGAAGAACAACAGGCATACCAGCAACAGTACCAGGACAGACAATCATCTCGCAGGGACACCTGGCAGGGCTACTCTCCGGAAGAACAGGAGGCATACCGTCAACAAAACCAGGACAAAAAATCATCTCGCAGAGACACCTGGCAAGGCTACTCCCCTGAAGAACAACAGGCATACCAGCAACAATATGGCGAAAGGAGAAGTCAGCGCGAACAACAATGGCAAGGCATGTCGCCTGAAGAACGCGATGCCACTAAAAACCAGTACAGGCAGAATCGGCAAAGCTGGCAGGGCATGAGCGACTCGGAGCGTAATGCAGCAAGACAACAGTATCGCCAGCAATATCAACGCTAGGCGCAATTAACAACCAGGCTGTTTGATGGTTATGCTACTTGCCATCAAGCAGCCTGTTATACTCAGGCCTCCTCGTGTTGCTTTAATTCTGCTGATATAATCCCCAGTAACAATAACTTTTCTCGATACAATTATAAATCTGGTGCATGAAGCCAGGCTGATAAGGCGATTAGCACATGCATGATTCGCTTTAGCATTACCTGATATAAACTGCAGCAATTTGAAATAATGGACGAATTAATGTGTCAACCTTAGAGCAAGGTGCAAACGAAGGGCTCTTCTCCGTTTCCGATCTTATCGAAAGAGCAACATCACAGGCTGGAATTAAAGATGCATCTATTCTTGATACACCCGGACTAAGAGCTCTTAGTCACAGCTTGACCTGCGCCGGTGACGAAATGAATTTCATCAGTAGCCGCCGCGCACAACGCCTGCTCAACGAGGCACTGATAAAACGTCTTCGGCTCGAAAGCTATCTTGAACGTGAGCCGTCGATACGCGAAATCCGGCTGAAGTCCCCTGTTTTCCTTGTCGCACCAGCTCGCACCGGCACTACATTCCTGCATCGACTGCTTGCACAGGATCCGTCCCACAGAACGCTTCGTCTGTGGGAGGCTTTGCAGGCACCGCCAGCCGATCCAGAGTACCAGGGTGACCCGGAATACTTTAACAAGGATTATCGTGTTGAAATCGCGCGCAAGTACCTCGAAACACGCGCGCGTTATACACCCGATATAGCATCTATCCATGCTACCAGTGTCGATGAACCGGAAGAATGCTTCGGTCTGCTTGAGACATCAATGCTCTCACATAGCTTTATCTTTTATGGGCCGGTACTGGAGTATATCGACTGGCTTAATGAGCGCGGTGATAAAGACTGGCTTGACGCCTACAGCATATATGCCGACCAGCTGCGCCTGCTGCAATGGTGGGCGCCTGGTGACCGGTGGGTATTAAAAACACCGTTTCACATGTGGGCTATAGATGCATTATGCGCAACTTTTCCTGATGCGGTAATTGTGCAGCAACATCGCACACCCGCGGCCTGCATGGCTTCATACTGCAGTCTTATGCAAGTCGCTTATGCACCACTCGCAGTAAATTTTACGCGTGAGCAAATCGGTCAGGTTGCTTTTACATATTATCGTGACGCACTGGCCCGCAATGTAGCCGCGCGTAAAAAACTGGGGCATGAACAGTTTATTGATATTGACTACAAGGACCTGATAGCCGATCCGATTTCATGCGTAAGGCGCATTTACCAGGCCGCTGGCGTAGAGCTGGAAGATGCAACAGCTGATATTATGACATCGTGGCTGGATGAGCAGGCCAAATCACGCAAACATATTTCCAAGCATGAGTATTCACTTGACGACTATGGGCTGGATGAAGATCAGGTCAATGAAATATTTTCAGAATACAGCAAATTCAACACATAAGTCTGGATAATAATGATACTGGCAAGAGCGGATGAAACACTCCCGAATCATTCACGCCATGTAGCATACCTGCTACTCTGAAGATTAAAGCATCTGGAATTCAGCATCCTTTTAGTGACAGATACCCTATGGCAAGCTTGTGTTAAGACTCAATTGCTTACTGAATAACAACCGCGCAGTAAGATTATTTCCCTTTAGACTCTCATCTCAACACTCACAACATAATTTTACCGGCAGAAAATAATGCCTTGCCCTTTTCCTGAATTTCGTCATCATCCATTTTTTCGCACTCAGGCATTACGAATATCTTATCCAGCTCATCCTGCTTCATTTCTTTAATATCTGTAATGATTGTGCGCTGCTTTTCCGTCTTGGTGGTTTTTTTCCTGACATTGGTAATATCCATAACCGATTCTGATTTTATAATCGGCCCTGAAAATTTAGACGTGTAGTCAGTGAACGCCTGATCGATAAGCTTGTTACCCGACTGCGTTAAGGCATTTAACCATTTCCTTCTGATTGGATGTATTTCCACGTCTGCTGCGTACCATAAATCATCCACTATCTTTATTGAATACTCAAATTTAAAAAATAAAAACCATGCATAGGCTGTAGCGTTGGTTTCCAGCCTCACATGCGTGGTCTTGAATCCCATGATGTCCGGACCTGGCTCCTCGAACACCAGTTTGACCGTAGGCGACTCTGCCTTAACATTGAAAAATTCCACGGCATTTGTCACCTGGTCACCCAGACTCATGAAAAACTCATCAGTTTTCACTTCCGAGCAGTAAAACCTGTCCTTTGGTTTGTCGCCCATCACCCAGTTCTCCCCTCCATCAACAGTCATGATGTAGGAAGTCTCGCCCGTTATCTTTCTATCCTCACCAACTAAATCGATCCTGCCCCTTGTGTCATCAACAGTAATAATCTCGTAGGACTTTTCTGCGCTATCACCCTTGATAACTTCAACCTCGACAATGGCACGCGTACCCGCATTAACCGGTAAAGCGTTTAATACAGTAATTATGCTTGCAAGCAGGACATATCGGTAATTTTTCATAACAATTGACGCGGTCTTGTAAATTAGATTAATAGATATTACATCATGAACTCATTAACCGTTAGTATATACATCGAAATTACATCCAAACCTGGTAGACACTTCAAGCGTTATCAAACCCGTGATAACAACCTTATCAGTCGATTACACTAAGGGTGAAACTGACTCTCACACCCTTATTATCTTTTAAGTTAGTCATTTTCAGTTCACCTCCATGCTGCAGGGCAATTCGATTGGCAACAAACAGGCCGATACCGAGATGTGGCCTGCCATCTTTAATCGGTCGGCTTGAAAGCATGCCGCTAAACAGGGAGTCCAGTATGTCGCCGGGAATTCCGGGGCCTTCATTAGTCACAGAAAGCTCAACCTTATTTTCCAACTGTTTAAGCTCAAACAATATTTCGCTTTTATTTTCCGAAAAGTCCAGAGCATTATCTTTCAACTTATCGAACAATTGCGCTATTCGAAGGTCGCTACCCATAATGCACACACCGGAACACGGCCCAATGTAGTTAAATCTGGATTCGCCATGCTTCAATTTTGAATTTTCAACATATTCACAGACCATGCTCGCAAGATCGAATCTTTCATACTCGTCCTGCTTCAGTGCATCTTCAATGTGCGCCGCTTCCGTGAGGCCATGAACTATCAACTCCAGTTGTTGCGCAGCCTTGCGCGCACTGTTAAGTACCGCCCCGTTAACCATGTCGGCATCAAGTTTCTGCAGTGACATGCTGATCGTATTCACAGGATTCAGTATTTCGTGCCGCAAGGTGCGTGGAATGCTTTCCAGAAATCCGGTATAACTTTTTAGCCTCGATAGCAGCGATGAAATATCGCGAGACAACTGGCCGATTTCATCAGCAGCATACTGGTCCGTCTTTATGTGCTCGGAAATAACACGCCCATCAGCATCGATCGCATGCGATGCCTCTTTCTGCAGTTTACGTATTCGATAAGCAAGCCAGGCAGAAAACAGCATTAAACCGGTTATTGCAATGAGGAATACGATAAATGTTGCAATAATGATCCTCTGTAATGATTCACGCTGCAGGCCCAGTATATGGCTGCTGTTTTTTTCAAGCAGAACTGCGCCCATTACCTCTTCATTAGCATAGACGGGCTGTGCCGCCACTATGACTGATTCGCCCTCCAGGTTTTCGTATCTCAAAACTGATTGACTGCCTTTCAGTGCTATATCGACGAGATCGGCGCTGACCATATCTTTTTGCGAGCACAGGGTACTTTCATTTTCACCGCCAAAAACACCACGTACGCGCCGATAACGATCTACGACACATATACCTGCATCAGCACTTCCCAAACCCTGTAATATTCTATCCAGTTGTGGTGATCGCGTGATTAGCCTGTTGAGTTTTCCGGCATGTTCTTTTTCAAGTGTGGCCACGATTGAATCAATCTGTCGCTCTACCGTACTGTCTACATTCGCCACGCTGAACATCATATGCGGCTGCGTCCCCACCCATGACCGGGGAATGCGTAGCTCCAGGTAATAACCATCGGTCCTTTCCTGCCATATGCCGGATATTGCATATACCGGCTTACCCGTTTCAGGCATTTTCCACTCAGGCGTCATCTCATAAACACTAACCTGCCCCTGGCCTTCAGTTATAAATATAATACGTTTACTTTCACCCTCAGGTGTCAATATTTCCAGTCGCACGTGGTCGCTATGGTCCAGGCGACGGTATCCAGGATTACGGTAAACAATGTTTTCATCCATAACCCTGACCAGGGCGTAGAGGTTTTGCCTGTATTCTCCCAATAACAAACTGAACGTAACTGCCTGGCCTGAGCCGCCTGTACGATCATAAAGATAACTTTCACGACCAAATATTTTTGCCTGCTGTTGCAACACTCCCCAGTCGCCGGAATAACCATCGACTTCTACAGGGTTTTCAAGCGGGTATACGTAAAGCGCGCTTTTTTCTATTGCTAAATCGCCGGGCTCATCAACAGGATGAAACAGTTCTGCCCGTCCATTTAGCACGACGGCTACAGCCCGGGCAGCCAGTAACTGAGCATCTTCCTGGCCTTGAAGCAGAAAATTTTTCATTTCATCGATATATCGATAACCAAGCCAGGGCAGTGCCAGCAAAAAAAGGGCGCTGAATAACAGCATGCGCGTACCCATGCTGATACCACGGCGTTTACTTTTTTTCACTACTGACATATCCAGCAATATCCAAATCCGTAACGGGTTTTGATACAGTTAAACTCCGGGTCGAGTTTTTTAAACTTCTTGCGAATATGCAGAATATGCGTGTTGATGGTATTGTCTTCCACCAGCCCCTGCCTGGTCGCCTTTACCAGGTCCTCAATGCTTGCACCTTCCGGATTGGCAAGCAGGGCCGCCAGGATATCAAATTCAGTCGGTGTAAGATCAACAGCAACATGCTTCCAGCTGGCACGCATCGTGACAGGATTCATCTCAATATCACCCAGCATCCTGACTTCAGCCTGATGACTGGTATTGCCTTGCCTTATTTTAAAAAGCGAGTCGACACGGGTAATTAAAAACTCCAGTGAAACCGGCTTGGTTTGATAATCCCATGCACCCAGTTGCAGGCCGTATATCTTGTCGAGTTCATCGCCGCGCGTTGTTAAAAAAATTACCGGGATTTGCGGGCTGCGCTGTTTCAGCTCGCGGCATACTTCAAAGCCACCACCCACTTCACTACCAAGAATGATGTCGAGTATTGCCAGGTCTGGCAACTGCTGCGAAAAACCATGGATTGCCTGCTCCCGATTTGCATACTCGGAAACACGGTATCCATTAGTGCGTAAAGCGACTGCGTAATGCTCGCGCTGCTGCGGGTCATCTTCAACGATAGCGATGTGATAGCTCATAAGCCTAATCTAGCGGAAATCTGCAGAATTGTAGAGATAGCGGCTGTAACGTCCATTTTTTCTCCATTTTTCCTTCACGCACTCACAATGATTGGAAACAGCCAGGCTGCTGTAATGGGCAGCGTAAACACGGCGAAGTTCAATCACACCGGATCGAACCGCCCGAACCACCCCCGGAGAGAACCATGAAAAAACAGCTTATTTCAATTGCAATAGCTACAGCACTTATTGCAGGTACTGCACACAACGCCCACGCAGATGATCAGCAGGCCACTGATGACAGCAATAAACAATACATTGGTACAGCAATCGGCGCCACCACCGGCGCTCTTGTCGCCGGACCTGTTGGCTTTATTGTCGGCGGACTAATCGGCAACCTGGCTGGGAGGCACGATGCAATGAATGCCGCCGAATTAGAGCAAACTTTTGCTGAAGAAGAATCCCAACCGCCTGCGTCCGCGCAGCCTGTCTCCTCATTAACTACAGAAAGTGAACCAACTGAATCGATCGTCGTAGCACAGGCAGGTCAGATCGAATCTGTCATTAATGACGATACCGTCGACCAAACAGCTGAGCTGAAAGATATCCTCGTAGAGGATATGAGCCTTGATGTTTTCTTCCTATCGGGCAGCACAATGGTTGAAACCTTTTACCAGTCTCGTCTACAGGCGGTAGCAAAACTCATACAGAAGTTGCCCGACATCGACATTCATCTTGAAGGCTACTCAGACCGCCGCGGCGATAAGGACACAAACCTGAATTTATCGAACCAGCGCCTCGATTCTGTTCGCAAGGAACTGGTACAGGCTGGTATCGATGAAAGTCGAATTCACGTGACTGCTTTCGGTGAACTTCAGTTTATTTCCGCACCCGGTGATCTTGATGCCTATACCTTCGATCGCCGTGTGGTTATCCGCTTTCAACAAACATCGAAATCAACAAACAACCCACTCGCATCAATGGAAAACAGCACAACGCTTTAAACAGCATTAACGCCCACCCTCTCCTTCATGGAGAGGGCATCGGCCAAAGCGACTCCACAATAAATACCACCGCTGACGGGAGCAGGACGATGAACATGACCAAACATGCACAAACACGACAACAACAACGCGCAATACAGCCATTAATAATTGAATGGCTATGCAAGTATGGCTGCCGCCTGCAAGGCACTAACGGCACTACGGTCTGTTTCTTTGACCGTGAGAGTCGGCGCAACCTTGCATCTGAAGTTGGCCACGTTGTTGTAAGGCGGCTGTCTGACATGATGGATACATACCTGGTGTTGTCAGGTAACAGTATCGTGAACGTTGGCCACCGCTACAAACCACTCAAACACAAATAATGGAGTCCGCTATGAAAACATCAGCAGCTGATATTCATCCTGTTAATCATAGCAATGACCGACCAGGCGTATTGTTGCGATTACTTGGTGCACTCGCGCTGTACATCTGTTTTGGTCTGTTAGCAGAGTACGCCTATGCCAGTAAAGGCGAAACCAGCCCAATGCAATCAACCAGTGGGTCTGTCTGGCTGTTAACCGAGAACGGCAGCTACGCCAATGCCCTGTTACTGGAGACCGATGTCAGTTTCGACATTTCCGGCATAATCGCACGCGCAACCGTCAAACAGCGTTTCAGGAATACCGGCAGTATGTGGGCTGAAGGTATTTATGTATTCCCCTTACCTGAAAACGCCGCAGTTGATAATTTTAAGCTCCAAATTGGCGAGCGCCAGATAGCAGGACAGATTCAGGAAAGAGCCCTCGCAAAAAAGACGTATGAGAGTGCCAGAAACCAGGGTAAACAGGCAGGCCTGATAGAACAGCAACGGGCCAACGTGTTTACGACATCGCTGGCCAATATATCCCCGGGGGAGGAAATTACTGTCGAGATCGAATACCAGCAAACACTTGATTACAAAGATGGAAACTACCGCTTACGCTTTCCCATGGTTATCGGTCCACGCTTCAATGCGATAAATAATTCACGGGCTCAACATGTCAACGACACTGATGTCTCAACTGTAATTACTGAAGCACAAGTCAATCCTGTATATCTGCATATCTCCCTGGATGCGGGTATTCCACTGGAAAGACTTGAAAGCACTTATCATGACATTGATATAAAGCAGACCGACACACACCGTTACTCTATAGCGCTTACCGCAGAAAAAGTTTCTGCCGACCGCGATTTCGAACTGGTGTGGACTCCTGAATCAAGCCATCAGCCACAGACTGCAGTTTTCACCGAGAAGCATCAAGGCTATGAGTATGCGCTGCTTACTGTACTTCCGCCTGAACTGGACTTACTTGGCCAACAGTTATTACCGCGCGACGTCGTTTTCATCCTCGATGTTTCCGGCTCCATGAGTGGCACTTCGATAGAGCAGGCAAAAGCATCCCTGATACAGTCATTAGACCGACTAGACCCACAGGACCGCTTCAACATTATCTGGTTCAACAACCGCACCGAACGCCTGTACCCACGCACAATGCCTGCAACTACTGACAACATACACTACGCAAGCAGGTTTGTTGACAGCTTACAGGCTGATGGCGGAACAGTGATGCTGCCGGCACTGACACTTGCGTTAAGTGATCAACCCGGTCCATCGCGAGTCAGACAAATCATATTTCTCACTGACGGAAATGTTGATAATGAGCAGGCGTTGTTCAGTCTCATCAATCAACATCTTGGTGACAACCGTTTATTTACTATAGGCATCGGTTCCGCACCAAACAGTTATTTTATGCGCAAGGCGGCTCGTGCAGGCCGTGGCAGCTTCACCTATATCGGCGATATTGATGAAGTTCAGCAGAAAACCAATGCACTGTTGCAAAAGCTGGAATCACCTGCACTGATAAATATAGGATTGAACATTCAGGGACTGGATGTTGAATTTTTTCCGGATCCGGTAGCTGATCTATACCTGGGCGAGCCTTTGATGGTACTCATTCGCGGCAGACAACTCGACAACCAGATAACAGCTTTCGGCGATTATGGCGAAAGCAGCTGGCAACAAACGGTCAAACTGCAAGATGGTAAAAATCATTCAGGAATACACACTGCATGGGCGCGCAATAAAATTGCTTCCCTGCTGGAACAGCATCATGATGCTGACACCGAAGAAAATCGTATTGAGCTCAAACAGCAAATTGTACAAACATCCATCGATCATCATCTCGTCAGTCGCTTCACCAGCCTGGTTGCAGTCGATGTAACACCCGTTAACAGCAGCGGTTTGTTACACAGCGAAAAACTGAAAACCAATCTTCCTCAAGGCTGGAAGCTCGGGCAGAACCTGCAGCCGGCGAGACAACAGATACTTATGGCACAGATACACCTGCCACAAACCGCTACTTCCGCTTCATTACACCTGATCATTGCTTTCATGCTGTTTTCGCTTGCAATGGTTTTTTATCTGATCAGGAAAATGTTATGAGCTCTCGCCAGAAACTGACATTTGTGTTCATAATCCTGGCTGTCGCAGCATTATGGCAGCTGGGCCTGGCAGGCTGGATACACACCAAAGCAATCGCGGCACAGATACTGCTTGACCATGCCTGGCAGAAAACACTAGTCGATCACAAGCAGAACAAGCCCTGGCCATGGGCTGATACATGGCCCGTGGCGGAACTGATCGTACCGCAAATCGGTATCGAACAGATTGTACTTGCCGGCGACAACGGCTCAAGCCTGGCTTTCGGGCCCGGTCATTCCTTTGCCAGTTCCATGCCAGATAAACATGGCACAGTAATGATAAGTGGCCACCGTGACACTCATTTCCGTTTTTTACAGGACCTGAAGAAAGGAACAAGGATTATATTAAAAACCAGAACCGGCATTCATTATTACACGGTCACAGGCACAGAGGTTGTAGACAGCCAGCACTACACGATTGATACAAATAATGATGAATTGGTACTCGTTACCTGCTACCCATTCAACTCTTCCATAGCCGGCGGCAGTGAACGTTACCTGGTTCATGCACAACGTGAACAGACAACATCGGTAATGTAATTTGACAGGACTTTTAACCGCAGAGGCGCGGAGACGCAGAGAGCGTATAGAGGTCAGCAGGTATTCGTAGGAGCGACTTTAGTCACGAATTGCCGAAGTTCGCGACTAATGTCGCTCCTGCAGTCAATAAATGGCTCTGCGCCTCCGCGTCTCTGCGGTAAACATAAGCCTTATACTTTCTTTGCGTACCTGGCGCCTCCGCGAGAGCATAAAAGATTTTAATCTCGCAGAGACGCTGAGTTCGCGGAGAACTTCAAAACATTACTATTATTTCGCTCCGGCTTACCTCTGCGTTCACTGCGCCTCTGCGAGAAAACAGGATATTGAACTTCCAGCATTTGCCGGTTTATAGGTCATTCGAAACTTACGGTAACTGTCAGATTAAGTCGGAATCAGTACATATAATAGATGATTATCTTCCACGTCTCTGCGGTTGAATTAATTAATTCACTTTGCGTACTTTACGCCTTTGCGAGATTACAAACTGTAATGTTAAGGGCAATATTTTACTGCCTAGAACTTGTAAGTCAGCTCAAGAGCGATGCGCCTGGCCTTGGTGTAGAGATCCGGTATATCGAAAGCTGAAAAATGGAAAGAGCGTTTCTCACCAAAGAAATCCAGCGCCAGGTTATCGCCAAAATCCCTGCGGATGCCGAAGCGTGCATTGGCTTCACGTGACAGGGTTTGTTTAGGCTCGCCAAAGGTATAACCGGATATAACCCGGCTATCGACATAAAACTGCCCCCAGTAGTCATGGCCGATGATCAGCACATTCCACAAGCCCATGGTGGGATTGGAGACATCCGCATATCTCGGGTCCGCGGAATTCGCCCAGGCCCATCCCAGCGAACCACTGAGACCAAAGCTTATGCTAAAAGGTGAACCATCAGAATGCTTGTATGACCAGAAGCGACCAACACGGCCTGCGTTCAGTTCGTAGTAATAATCGACACCCAGGTTGTCATCAAAGCTTGCATTGACCTGCAACAACTCAAGTTGATCACGTACCGTATTGAAACTCTTTGCGGACGTGATGTCCTTTTTCTTCTGGTAGGTCCAGTAGGTAAACCCAAGTACCGCATATTCCAGGTCTGTTGATGAGTCACCTAGCTGGAAGTCAGCAAGATCAAGCCGGTATTTTAAAATTTCAGCATCTGGCTGCTTGTAAGCTGTAGCGGGCTCACGTTGAAATATATAACGCCCACCCAGCAGGAGTTTTGTACCATGAAAATCCGGGCTCACAGTCCAGTCAACGTCTGCGATGCCAAGGACTACAGAATTTTGACCCAGGTCCCAGTTGTCGGCCTGTACTGCGGAAGCCATGAATATGGCTGCGGCAGCAATTGCCATGTGTTTTTTCATATTATTAACCGTATAGAGCTCCAGTGTGGCTTCTCATATTATCTTAAATAATTAAAAATCCCAGCGTAAACCGATTGTAAATATGTTTCCCAGGGCCTCACCGTCTTCACCGATGGTGCTGTCCAGTCGCCACTCCGCATAAGCCAGCCGTTTGAAATCATCGATTGAATAACGCAGGCCGACAACACCATACAGCAACTCGTACTGTCCCGCCTGGGTCTCGTCTTTATCCGGTGACAGCCAGTTATACCCCGTCACGAGCCAGTAGCTGTTAATCAGACGATAGCGTGCATACAGCTCGGAACCCCAGCCAAGAAAGTATGTGCCCTTGTCGGTGGTTTCGTGATTCTCCAGGCGCGCAACGGTCAAAGCCAGGTACCACTGTTCGTCAAACCATCTTGTGCCGAATAGAAGGGCCTTGGCATCGCCCTTGATACCCGCAGCCTGAACAGCAGGATTATCCAGGTCATCAATCTGGGCAAGATTGTAGGCGATGCCAAATGTAAAATCATCGCTTAATTCCAGCACCGTACTCAAACCGATAGCATTCTGATACTTCACGCCCTCCACCCGTGGAATCGGCTGTCCGCTCTGAAGCTGGACGTTGAGATTGAATGGCTCCACATTCCAGCTCTCCGGCAGGAAATCCATATAAGCGCGGGACTGAAACACACCATCGGCACGGCCCGTTCCGGTGGCGCCACCATCGGTACTGGCATTGAATGTTCCAACTCCATCGCTGCCTGCACTGTCAAAGCGGTCGGTAAAGTTGGCAACCCGGTAATATGTCGACCAGTTCTTGCCAACACTGGCAACAAGGCCAGGTGTCTCGATACCGATGCTATAGAGACGCGTGAACACGCTGTCGCCCTGTTCACCCTCACCGGAGCTGCCGCCGGGACTGAGAAGCTGATCGAGCTCATCGAGCACATTGAAACCCGCTTCAATGCGTGCGTAAAGCCAGGCATCCGGCCTGGTGCGCCACCCTCCCTCGGCACCTAAACGCGAACCGGCGTCACCGAAAATCGAACCCTGATCTGTACTGCGGTAATGCAATCGTATGCTGCCATATATTTTTCCTTCCAATGACGGCTTGAATATCGCTTTTTCCACCTTCTTCTCTCGTTCAGACCGAGGTTCATCTTCTTCTGCCAGTACAGCCTCCCTGGCCTTTTCCAGCCGCGCCCCATCCACCGGGGCTTGTTTCTTTTCATCTTCCTGCTCAGCAAGCTCTTCGGCTTTCTCCTGGCGCTCGATGGTTGTTTGAGCCTGAGGGTCTTCCCCTTCGGAGGCCACCTGCCGCCTTGTCTCTTCCTGCTCTGCTGCAGGCTGATCTGCCACATTAACGGGCGTATCGGCGTTATCCACAGCATCGCCGGCAGCTTCAGCCCAGGCCAGGACCGGGCTTAGATAGAGCACTATCAACAGGTATAATCTTGGCAGCATCCGTTAGAAAGAATAAATTGCTGAAATAATTGATCAACAGCCTATTATAACAATCAACTTATATCGCTCGCTCACCAATCCAGCATCGGGAGAATCCTCATTATGAACATGCCATATCAACTCTTTACATTGATTCTGCCTGTAGTCCTGGCAATACTCATAACTGCCTGTGCAGACAATGAAGTTGAATACACCGGCATCCTGGATCACAGGCCAGAGGGCAAAGACGGCATGTGGGTCATCGACGGTAAATCATTCAGCGTTACCGAGGAAGTTGATCTGGACGAGGATCATGGGCCTTTAACCGCTGGCGTCTGTGTTGAACTGGAGATGGAAGACGGTGAAGTCACGGAAATAGAATCCGAAGAAATGGGGAAATGCCTTACATCACAACAATAAACTTCAACAGCCCGTATTAAATTCAACTTGCAGAAACATAAGACGGATATTTTTCTCTCGCAAAGGCGCAAACAGGGACTAACCATATAACCTTTTCTTTTGTATTTCTTTGCGCACTTTGCGCCTTTGCGAGAGTAATGGTTTTATCTAATCCGGGCATTAATATTAAACATTAAGCGATGATCCAGGCATTCAAATTAATTACAGCATCTATCCTGTTCACAGTTTCCGGCTCAGTAATCAGTTTATCGATGATGGATGAATTCATCGACCCGCAGGATGGCATGTTCGACACCAGCCACTGGCTTGCCGAGAAAAAAGGCTTTTTTCCAATCCCTGTTATTATCACTGAGCCTGCGGTTGGGTTTGGCCTCGGTGCCGCCCTTCTGTTTCTGCATGACCCTTTATCAGGAAGAACTCCGGACGGCGAAACTTTCGACCCGCAAAATGTAGATGACAAGGGACGCTTGATCCCACCAAGCGTTTCGGGTCTGTTTGGCGCCTACACGGAAAACGGCACCTGGTTTGTCGGCGGCGCGCATATGGGCGTGTGGAAGAACGACAATATCCGCTATATCGGTGCTTTGGCCCAGGCTTCTGCCAACCTGAAATTTTACGGTCTCGACGGCGGCAATGGTTCCTCCAGCAATGGTCTGAGCTTTAACATCGAACCCACCATCTTTTTGCAGCAGATAAAATTTCGTCTCAACGACTCTGATTTTTTTTCCGGTATCGAATACCTGCTGCTGGATTCGACCATCCAGTTCGATGTTCTTTCATCTCTACCAATAGAGCTGCCTTCATTCGCGTTTGACAGCCGCTCGGCTTCCATCAGTCTGCTGCTGGATTATGACAGCCGCGACACACTGTTTACACCCAGCAGTGGTTTATCTGCCGGGATCAAGGCCTCGTTTTTCCGCGAAGCTGTCGGCAGTGACGACGAGTTCGAAAAGTACAAGGTCTACGCCAAGTATTTCACCCCGCTTGCAAAATCGCTTGTACTCGGCCTGCACGGCGATTATGAAACGCTGGATGGCAGGGCGCCGTTTTACCAGTACCCGTTCGTCAGCATGCGCGGCATCCCCGCGATGCGCTACCAGGGTGAAAGCGTTGCGATCGCTGAGACCGAGTTCCGCTGGAACTTTACCTACCGCTGGAGTCTGCTCCTGTTTGGTGGCGTAGGCACAACCGACAGTGTGGATTTTGTACCCAGCTCAAGCGACGACACGGTGTATTCAAGAGGTGTTGGCTTCAGGTATTTTATTGCACGGCGCTTTGGCGCCCATGCGGGTATCGATATTGCCAGAGGGCCTGAAGATACTGCGTTCTATATAACCTTCGGCCAAGCCTGGTATTAATACTACCCGGGCCATAAAGTTACAAAATTTTTTTCTCTCGCAGAGGCTGTTACCGCTTATACAAAAATTGACAACAAGTGTCAGACCAAGCCTCAATACTACATATTAACCTCATATTTGTTTTCTTGGCGTGCTTGGCGCCTTGGCGAGAGAATATATATGTATCAAATTATTTATACTTATCTGGTTCCGGATTTTCACAACCCAGCCACGCGAATGCTTCGTCAAAGTTACTGCATATCTCGACTTCGATATCAGAACCCTTTACCAGTGACTTGTAAAACGATGCCAGCTTCAACTCGGTTGGTTCTGTTGCAATAATCACCGTTCTGAACTTTCCCCTGATTTGCCCCATGCCGGTACTGATTTCAGTAAGACGCAGAACATCTTCTTCCTTGATATTCACCGACTCTATATCCCTGGTATACACAACCTGGTCGTAACCGGACTGTATTTCGCCGATGTTATGACTATCGATTAACCAGAAGACATGGTCGATCAGTTCCTGGCTTTTAACTTCACCACTCACCTGTGTAACAAGCAGTTGGCCCTTGTTGTATATTTCACGCTCTAACATTTAACACTAAATCAATAATCACCTGAACGAAATAACACCCGGTTTTGTATTGCTGTATTCCGGCATGGTCATACCCGCAGTAGCATTAATATATGTCGGATCGGCAACAGTATATCTACTGCCATTGTAAGCAACAAAATCACCGTCAGCATCCTGCGTGAAATTCACTGCAGTAGCAACATGTCCCGGATAATTCAGCCCAACAACATCAAGCTTCAATAATCTCTTTACCAGCCAGGCAAAAAATATCGATCTATCCTCACAATCGGAATAAGGATAGAATATTGTCTCTTCCGGAAAAAGATAATTTTCTTTACCAAACTGCTTGTCATCAGTCCTGTACTTGAAGGATGTTTGCACAAACCTGAGCAGAAAATTAACCGCCTGCTGCTCACTCATTCCCTCCAGCTCTTTCGCCAGCTGCTGTAGCAGCGGTGATTCAGCGGCTTCACCCACCTCCGAATCAAAATACAGCTCCAGGTCAAGCTGTGGATAGGTATCAAGAAATTCTATCCGTTCTTTTTCATACTCTGCTATGAAATCATACTGCTTGCCGCCATAGTCGAATGACAGGCTCCGTTCTTCCGCATTCTCGCCTTTTGGCGCCTTTGTACGAATAGTTAAATCCAGTTTCTTTACCGCTCCTGGATAATGCCCGTCATAGGTATACACCTTTCCGGGCTTGCTGCTGCCTCCATCAAAACTGATGGCATAGTAGCGTTCGTTATCAAATGTAAAGTAAGTCACATCATATAACTGATGCTTTGATGGTATCAACAGGTAAACATTACGCTCATCGTAGGCAACCCGACTTCTGAACCCTGCTTTCGTCAGCACGAACCAGGAAAACAGTGCTTGCCTGTTTTTTGACGTTGGGTAAATCTGTTCTGACAGCTTGTTGGTTAAAACAGCATAGCCCCAGTCATTAAGCCGCAATGCTTGCGACTGAACGTCTAACTGTTCAAGCAGCGGCTCATAGTCCACCTTGCTCAACTCGGACCAGAATTTACTCAGCGCCGCTTCATTCAACCTGTATGGCAATGATTTTTTGAATGCAGGATCATAGAAAAACGTGATTCGAGTTCCAAAGTAATCAACATGGGCACGTAAACCTTTATACTCCTGCCCCGGTATCGGAACCGGCTGTACCGGCTCCGTTGGTTTCGGCGTGATTACAACAGGCTCGGGCTTAACAATTAATACCGGTATCTCATCCGCGGACGGTTCAGGCTTCGGTGGCTGCGGTTTTGCTACCGGCATGACAACCGGCTTCGGTTTTTCATCGCGCACAACGCCCTTCATTAACTCCATTTCGCGCCAGTGCTCTTTCAGAAAGGCGGTAAACTCGCGATCACGCTCGTCCCTGTACTCCTGGAATGATTGCTGTTGCTGCTGTCTCCATTGCTCGAACTCGCTGTCCGAGTTTGCCGGCGAACACACGATTAACAAAAAAAGCGAACCCAGTGCAATACGCGTTTTACTCATATTTAACATTACCCCAAACGGATAAATACACGCTATCGTTTTTTATATATCAGTCCACAGATTAACGCTGATATAAAAACATTTTACATATACGCTATTGTCGCAACTGCACATGGTGTTGTTAATATTACAAGCAAATATCCGTGTTTATCTGCGTTCATCTGTGGATAAAAATTCTGCAAGCCTTGAGCCTCTGCAGCAAAAACAAAAAAAACCGGCACCCGAGTCGTCCCGGATGCCGGTTTTTTATATTTCAACTACAAAACCCTTACTACTGCTGTTTCATATCAGCAATTGCGGCTGCCAGTTCATCCTGGGCTTTTTGCGCCTTGAACTGCTGCCATAGCGCAGCATCATTGCCCATGCTGGTCCTTAGTGCATTCTGTGTCGCTTGTGCCATCGCATCGGAATCCATACCCATTAACACATACAACGCCCCGTTTGGACTGGTTATTGTTTTGTATATCTTTGTTCCCATCAGTGTTTGATCCGTGATCTGCTTGGTAACCGATGTGTTTACCTTGTCAACGGTTTCTGAATCAGCCGCACCAGTGGTCTCTGCATATTGCTTCACCATGTTCTGTACTTGCACTTTCATTCTCTGCGCCAACTGCACGCGCGCATCTGTTGCGGCCATGTTCTTCATGAAGCTGTGGCCTGCAGCTGATTTTTCGGCAACACCTACAGCAGATACTGCAAGGCCTTCGACGGGCTGGTCACAAACCCAGCCTGGCGCAGAAGCATCAGGCGCATCAGGGAACACGCACTCAGCCGCTTCCATCACGGCATCATCTTTTCCGCATGCCGTCAGCATTACAGTCAGGGCGATTACACCCATCAGGTTAATTCTGGTTTTCATCATACTCTCCTCAATCAATCCCGGTCAGCTACCAGCCCAACTAACAAGGCTGATCTTTACATCCTCTATAGCCGAGTGTACACGGCTTTGCAAACACTAATGTTAAATTCATCTATAACACATAACTAATACACACGCTTTTGACAACTCTGTGCACTGCTTCGTGTTATGACCTGGTCCCTGATTCCAATGACCGTTCCGACCTGATGCCGGAACAATCAGTGGAAATCAGGATTTATTTTCGCCTGCCTTGCCGTTCTCCAGCGAAGCTTTGGCCGTTTCCTTTTCAATCAGATAGCTCATGATCTTGATCATGTTGTCATAGCTGCCAGCCATCGAAGCGGATATCAGGTATTTGCCATTCACAACCACAGCTGGAACACCCTTAATCTCATAGACGTCAACCATCTTCGTTGCCTTGCGCACATTATTTTCGACCGCAAAGGAGTTCATCGCATCAATAAATTCCGAGCGTTCAACACCGTTTTCCTGAACAAACACCGTGAGTGCATCAAAGGTTTTCATGTAGTTCTTCTTGTTATGAATCTCACTGAAGAACTTTGGATGTATTTGTTCGCCAGCCCCAAGCAACTGTAGTGCATAGTAAGCACGGGCATGCAAAGTAGC
>CALLCZ010000101.1 GCA_937998645.1 uncultured Gammaproteobacteria bacterium | reverse complement strand
CGGCCCTGACCCTGTCGGTATATTGATTGTTCGGGTAGAACAGTTGTGCTCCAGCAGTAATACCAATAGCCGCCGCATCTGCCGCATCAGTAACATTCGGCAGTGGGTTGCCACTGCTGTCAGTATTCTGGTTCACTGTTGCACCACCGGGGTCCAGACCTGCCATCTTGTCCTCGAAGAATTCCCGCAATGCAAAGGCATCGTTGACACCTTTGAAACGCGCCAGTTTGGCCGGTGTCATGACTCTACCAACCAGAGTATTGAGCGCTGTTTTAATCGGATCATCATCAGCGCTTCTTGAGTATGGGCTCTGCAGGTCCTCGTCCAGCGTTGTACCTCTTAACAATAATGGCAGGAAGAAATCCGGATCCTGCTGGAAGTATCGCGTGTCCCCTTCGAAAGACACAAACGGCAAAAACAGGGCTTCCACACCATTATCGGTACCACTTACAAGACTGCCAATAGAGGTACCGTCAGCAAGCGTGCTTGTCGCCTCAAACAGCCCCCGGTGCTGCAGTATTGTTGCAGCAAGCCGGGTACCAACGCCTGGCCCCGCTTCGATATCCAGCGAGCCTTTCTGGCTCATCAGCAGGCTCTCGCGGTGCGAGCGCGTGCCATCGATGCGCTTCATCAGTGTCCTGTAAACTGACATCTGGCCACGTTCAAGCATGGACTGCATATAACGGCCACCGGCACCATTTGCATCAAATGTAGGATCATTATTATCTGGTGCGCCACGCCAGAAACCGTGCCTGGTTATAAAACCGTTGGCCGCGGTACCATCAGTATCATTGGACAATATACGAGTACCAAACGCATTCGCGTATGAATTCTGCGAATTGTTTTCAATATCCTGGATATTGGTCAGGTTGCCCGACAGTTCAGATGGACCACCGTAAAGAAAGATATTGATTACCTGAGGCATTACTGAAGGCGCGGCAACATTAGTACCTGCATAATTCACTGCAGCGCTGGCGTTTTTGTACATCGTCGACAGCTTGAATGCACTCGGCATAAAGGCTGATGCACCGACGGCACCCATTGATTTTATAAACGTTCTTCGTTTCATCATCATCCCTCCCTTAATTCACTGCCCTGAAGTAATACTGTTCAGGCAGTCTGGAGATATAGTCAAAAGTTACCCTGGCAATATCATCATGCCGGCCAGAACGAACCACAGTTACACCATCAACATCCTGCGTATAGTTCAATCCCGGGGCTGGGCCATAAAGCGCCATCAGGTCGGTCATCTCAACCGCGGTGGCTTTTCTTTGCATCCCACTCAGGAACAGAAAATCGATGTATTCTTCTGGCGACATCTGTTCAACAACAGGCTTGATAACATCGTTGCCGTCAAAAATAAGCCCGTCGCCACCATTGTTACATCCGCCTTCGTAACTACAGTCATTTCTCAGCAACTGCTCTCTGAGCGCCCTGTGGTAATTGGCAAAGCTCAGGCCATCGAGTGGGACAGCCGGAATCCGTCCAATCTTGTAGGTCATCGTATCCCAGCCCATGGCACCCAGATCCAGGGCCTGCCCGTTGTACTCAGTCATCCTTCTGAAGATTTCTTCATCTACTTGTCCGGCATTGGCGGCAGGATCCCACTGAAGGATATCGAGCAACGACATCATGTTCTCTTCAAAAGATTTGGGACGTTCGACATTCATCAGATACTCACGTGAGAACAGGATCGCGGTAAAAATATCTTCGAATGTTTCCGGGCCGCTCGCCACAATGGAATTGATAAACTGCTGGCGGTAATCAAGATTATCGACTGTCACTTCCACAAAATAATTGAGAATGGCTTCGGTCACACGCGGAATCAGTAACGGGTGTCCTGCGACGACATCATAAAGATCATCACAGGTCGTAATGTAGTTCGTACCCAGAATCAGCTGCGGCTCCGTGTTCGGATAATCAGTACGACGGATCAGGTAGCCGTCTCCATCTGATGTCAGGTAAAGGTCCTTGCACGCGATACCGCCCCTGAATGAATCCTCTTCGGTTTCAAACAGGCCCAGGTAAAGTTCATAGGCTTCAAGCGCATGGTTCTCCGGTGAGCGAGAGACACGCCAGCGGGCCAGCGATGGCAGATTGGAACGTATGACCTGGCGAATAGGTGTACCTTCATCCAGGTTGGTTACCAGGAAACGGTACATATTCTGTATGTCCGTGTAATCGGTACTCTCCATTTCCTCGGCAGGAGAGAACATAATGGTATTAGTCAGCACATAAGCCATCCAGTGCACGAACATGTCACGACTGATTGGATATTCCTTGATGCGCGCGAGAGGTATCTGTTTTGACCGCCTGTTGCTTTCCAGATCAGCGCGCGTATCAAACTCATACTTCGCATTGGCAGGGTCTGGATTACCTTCTGCATCCAGGCCATCAATAATGGTGTCATACACCAGCACTTCGGCATGGCTCATGTTTCGTGCCAGTGCGTTCTTGATATCATCGAGGTATGTGGCGCTGTTTGGCTGCAGGTTTGCCATATCCGCATTCAGATTAAAAAAGTCTTCTGCTGAAACTCCGCGGAACATGGTACCCAGCAGTTTATTCGCAACCATGTACTGGTCTTCAGGAGGGAGTGAGTTGTATTCAGCCTGTGAAAGTGCAACTGCAGTACCACCGGCAGCAAAATCATTACTGCCTTCTGGCAAACCGGGGTCGCAGCCAAGTACTGCCATTGAAGCAGCAATTATTAACGGTAGTTTGAATCTCATTAGCAACCTCTCTGTACCTCGGGTACCCGTGTACATACGATTTGATACGCCTACCCTCAGGCCAGATAAACTGAACTGAAAGCAACCAGAATAATTATTCAAGACGAACGGAAAAACGATCTAGCCGTTTTGGAACGTCATTTGCGTTAGGGTCAAACAGATCTGAATACGGCAGCATTGCCGATATTGAATAGACCCTATCTATTTGAATTTTTTGAACATTTATGACAGCCAGGACAGCCGTCGGTGAATAGCTTTTTGAACATTTATCGCACTGTTTCAGTGCTATTGAGGATGTTTACACAATCTTGTCGAAAGAACACCCTAACATTTCAATTGCTGGATGATAGCAAACTCTATCTTAATTAGTACAAGTTTTCGACAAAATGTGTCAACAATCTTTACAATATGCTATAGTGTTTTTTATTGGAGAGTCAAGCAATAATATAAATGATTATTGTTTCCGGCTCTCACTTCAAATGCTCCAAAATCTCTAACATATTGAATAACCGGCGGTAATGCCGGCAGTGTATAAAGGTTCATACCTGCACTGAATTTGATTAATGACTTTGGAGTCTCCGATGCATAATTCAATCATCCGTGTTGCACTAGTTGTGGCTGTTATATACAGCTTTATTACACCAGCTTCTGCTTTTGCTCAATCGGGCGGTAAACATCAAGCACCCGGCTTCACCCTGCCCGGCCAGAATCAAACCATTCAACTTTCTGACTACAAAGGCAAAGTGGTTTACCTTGATTTCTGGGCATCATGGTGCGAACCATGCAAACGTTCTTTTCCGTGGATGAATGAGTTGCAAGAACTTTATGGTAAAGATGGTTTCGAGATCATCGCAGTCAATCTCGACACATCCAGAAAAGATGCCGAAGAATTTCTGAAAGAAATGCCCGCAAAGTTTGACGTTGCTTTTGATAAAAGTGGTAAAACAGCTGAGGCCTATAACCTCAAAGCCATGCCAAGTTCATTCCTGATTGATAAAAATGGAAGACTGGTACATAAGAGCCTTGGTTATCGCGTCGAAGAGAAAAAAATAGTAGAAAAAAAGATCCAGAAGCTGGTCGGCAGAAATGTCGTAGCTAACCGCTAATTCGTTTCAAAAGCAGAATCACAAGGATGTGATTTTTTTATTTGTCTTCCCCCTGTCGCCCAGATAGTCAAACAAAACATAAACACCACTAACTATGAGGCGGGATAATGGTTATCTTAAGTTCAGCACGAAGCCTGCTACTTAAACCTTATGGTTTTATCAAATCACTGATTCATAGATTCCCACGCTTTTATCTTGGCTGTGTCGTTTTACTGGCACTGTCTGGCTATGCATACGTGCTGCTGTTCCCGCTACTAGTCCCGATCGGGCTGTTGAATATCTATGAAATATTTGCGCTTGGCGATATTGCCAACTGGCAAGCCGCATTGACATGGTCAGCGGTAGTACTGGTAGCTGCACTCGTCAGCTATCGCATTACTCAAATAAAACCAAAAACGCCTGTCGGTCTAACATTGCCTGAAGACAAGGCGCCTGAACTATTCAAGCTTGTGCAGCAACATCACGCCTATTTCAAACGGCCTGAAATCCACCGCATAGTAATAACGGCTAATTACGAACTGGATATCATAAAGACCCCCATGTGGGCACTGCCAGTATGGTCAACGAATACGATGGTTATCGGCTTGCCCGTGTTGCAAAGTCTTTCAAAAGAACAGTTTGAATGTGTAATTGCACGACGCATAGGCCAGTTTTCCAAACGTTATAACACTCTGACAAACTGGCTGTATCAACTCAGGGCAATATGGCAGCAGTATCGCGATATCTATCGAAAGCAAAATGGCTTTGGCTTTCAACCACTGAAATGGTACTTCGCCGCTTACGCACCTTTTTATAAAATGGTTTCACTCCATGCAGCCAGGCTGGATGAGCTAAATGCAGATACCTACGCTATGGAGTTATATAATCACGAAGTTGTTCTTGAAATGATAACGGCAGTTGCACTGTGCCGATGGTATTTGCAGAACCAGTTCTGGCCTGCTGTATACAAGATTGCTTCAGTAGAAAAAAAGTCACTACCGGCACCCCATGCAAAAATGGCATCTGCGGTACAGACAATCAAGAATGGAGATAAGCTCGACAGCCTGATTGATAAAGTTTACAAAGAAAAGCCTCGCCCGGGAGATGCCATACCATCACTTAAGGATCGTGTTAAAAACATCGGGCATGACAAGCCATACATGAAAAAACAAACGACAGGGAATGCAGCAGAGTCCTACCTTGGCACATCACACAAAGGCGTTATTGATGTAATCGACAAACTCTGGCTGAAATCTTTCCTGGAACAACGAAAACTGCAGCGTCAGAAGAAACAAAAACAAGTTGCATCGGAACAAGTCACCAGCGCCTGATTCATTTTAGTTTCAGAGCATCACAGCTGATTAACGAGCACCTTTAACCTCAGGAGGGAACTGCTCGAGTATCTTCTGTACATTCAGGTTGATTTGCTGTGTTACCTTGTCGGGCTCCTCATGCTTGTCAATTACCTGGGAACTGATACCACGCCAGACAAGCTTCAAGTCATCGGATGTATAAAAATCAATATATAGAGTGCCTTCGTCATATTGCCTGATATCCGGTGCAGTACTGATAACGACGCCGCCTACATGGCCATAACCACCCGCACCATAACCAATAGTGGTACCCACGTTGCTGCTGGATATCTTGCTTTCAACTTTGAGGTTGTAATCGATCTGAATATCAGGTGACATTTCGCTATAAGAAATGCCCCTGGCCTTGAGCTCACTTGTTATTGCATTTCGGACACGTGTCGCCACCAAAGGGCTCATCTCTGGCTCATCATCCTGCCTGGATTCCGGATCCACCTTCCAGATAAAAGTTTTAAATGCAGCGAAATCGGCATCTTTATCATAATCCTGACTAACTGTTATCCCTGAACAACCAGAAACAGCCGCTATAACAAGAAAGATGAGAAAGGCCTTTACTCTCATATCTACCGTCTTTGCCATCCGTTTATCATAGCAAAAATGGCTAAATTCAGTTCATTTTTAAATAAATACCATTTTTTTTCTGGTACAACACAACAATTATCATTATGCTGTTGAAAATACGGCGACTCTCACAGCCAGGGTATGCTGTTAGACAGCATTTCAGAGCCGTATCTAGAGCTGCACTTCAAAGGAGACCAGCAATGAAAATTCGAACACTTAGCAAGCTAACTATAGCCGTATCTGCAATCCTGCTGGCTAGCAGCCAGTCAAACATGGTGAATGCAGCAGATGGCGACTATTCGGGTATAGCTGCACCACCTAAATACACACCCAGCACCGAAAGCTACCCTGCCCCTCCTCCCGGTGGCTGGGATGGTGTTGTCGATAGTATCGATAAAGATATCGAGAACGACAAAAAAGCACTTGAAAGCAGCCAGGCTGGCGCCGGCGCATCTATGGCGGCTCGTGAACAGTCGTTTGACCGCGGTGCAAACTTTCCTGAATTTCAAGATCCTCCCGAGTGGGCCGAGCGTGAAATCCCCAACCCGCCCGAGTGGGGAGACCGCGGCATGCCTGAGCCTCCAAAATGGGGAGATCGCGGCATGCCTGAGCCACCCGAGTGGGGAAGCAGCGGTTTCCCGGCTCCTCCCGAATGGGGTGGAGGCGACATGCCCGAACCGCCCGAATGGGGAGACCGCAAGATTCCTGAGCCTCCACAGTGGGCCGAGCGTGACTTCCCCGAACCGCCAAAATGGGATGATACTGGCATACCTGAACCGCCTAAATGGGATGAAAGCGGTATGCCTGAGCCGCCTAAATGGGCAGATCGCGGAGCTCCACAGCCTCCCGCATGGGCCGGTCGCAATATTCCTGATCCACCAGACTGGGGCCGGGGTTATCCTGAACCACCCAGGTATAACCGGGGCCGAAGCGATTGGGGCCGTGGTGGACCGAGCTTCAAGGCTCCATGGGACAATAATGGACGCGGTTCAAGTTTCAGCACACCCTCCT
Organism: uncultured Gammaproteobacteria bacterium; assembly: GCA_937998645.1. GTDB lineage: Bacteria > Pseudomonadota > Gammaproteobacteria > SZUA-229 > SZUA-229 > JABDQW01. The sequence continues at coordinate 2,504 of CALLCZ010000101.1, read as the reverse complement.
TTGGCAGCGGATCCGGCCCAAGCTTTGGCAGTGGCCGGGGCCCAAGCTTCAGCGGTCCATGGGATAGTGGTCGCGGCGGTCGCAGCTCACCGTGGGGTGGCAGCAGTGGCCCAAGCTTCAGCGGCCCATGGGACAGCGGTCGCGGCGGTCGCAGCTCACCGTGGGGTGGCAGCAGCGGCCCAAGCTTCAGCGGGCCATGGGACAGCGGTCGCGGCGGTCGCAACTCACCGTGGGGGTGGTAGCAGCGGCCCAGGCTTCAGCGGGCCATGGTCATAGTCACAGGGTGGTAAAAACCCCTCTATACTTCAATAACATAAGAACCCTGCAATGCAGGGTTCTTATTTGAATGTAGATAGCACTCTTTCCCCGGAATTCGCAGAAAGTACAAGAACCCTGATGATCAGGCTATACTTTGAAATCATAATCCATAGTTATCAATTTGCTGCACTTCACAGGAGGCCAGCATGAAAATTCGAACAAGTAACAAGCTAACATTTACCTTATCCGCAATTCTGCTGGCATGTAGCCAGGCAACCATGCTGCATGCAGCCGATGACGACTATCCACCGCCGCCACCCGGTGGCTGGGATGCTGTTGCCGACAGCATTGATAAACAAATAAAAAATGAAAGTGCCGCCCGTCCACAGCAAGGCTCGACTCAAAGATCAGCGCAACAGGGGGGCTTTGCCCAGCAGCAACAGCCCGGCAGCGCACAGGGTTATGGAGCACCTCGCTACGGTGCGCCTCAGCACTACAGACAACCTTACGGCGGAAGACGCGATTATGGCCGCAGTCGCAGCAGCGCACCATGGGGTGGCAGCAGCGGCCCGAGCTTTAGCGGGCCATGGGACAGCGGTCGTGGTGGTCGCGGTGGCAGCAAAATGCCATGGGACAGCGGACGTGGCGGACGCAGCATGCCATGGAGCAGCAAAAAAGGGCGTGGCGGCTTTATGGATAAAGACAGCTTCGCAGATTCCTGGGATGACATGCTGAATGCACCGAGCGATATGGGCGAATTGCCCGGCGGCTTTTATGCACCTTCAGTCAGCGTACCCAACCCCGTCGATGTAGGTGATGAGTTCGACAGCGCAGCACGCGACGTACCTGGTCAGATGCGTAATGTGTATGAAGATAATCGTAGAAACAATACTTATGACAGATATGACAGGTATGACAGATACGATAGATATGGTCGAGGTGGATACGACAGGTATCGCAGATAATTCATCTCACTAAAATTAATAACAAAAGAACCCTGCTATGCAGGGTTCTTTTTTGTCTCATAAGAATATAAATAGCAATTAGTTTTGTTATATATGTCGTGGGATATCCCGGCACCACAACGCGAGACAACCTGGCCATTTGCAACCTTACTATTAACACGAGTTACTTATGAGAAACTCGTACACTGTCCCTGGAATTACCATTAGCAGAAAAGCCATTCATATTTCTTATTCATTTCTTTGGCTTCACGCATGGAGTAATCAGTTTCTTCGTCAATGCATCGCCTGAAATCCCTGGAGTCGCAAAAATCTCGTGTTTCCGTCAGCTCCTCGGCTTCGTACTGCTTTCCATCATTGATAGTGATTATTTCGTTCTTGTGATTCATGTCAATAATCCTGTTGTTGTCGCTGCTATTGCCTGATATCGTTCTATAACTTCACTTCGATCTGTCGGTTAAGCACACTTTCAACCAATAGCTTCAGGTTGGACGTGCCGCCCACGGCTTCAATAACGGCTGACAGGGTTTTACTGTCATGACCCGGCAGAAACTCACCGCCTTTGGTCACTCCACCACATCCGCAACCGCATTCTTTAGGGATTATCTTTCTTGGCATTTCGATTTCCTGTTGTTACAGGACTATATTGCCAAGAAGGTACACGCAGGGATTGCCCCAGGACGCCATTCACTTGACCAGGAGCGACAATCATTTAACAGAATAAAGAAGGAGGGAATTTGCAGTGTTACTGCATGTCTGGTTATTAATTAATCGGGATCAGTCTGACCCCTATTTACATTGTGTCAATGCTTGTGTTCAATTGTCGTAACTAACTTTTATATTTTCTGGTCTACTTCCCTTTAACTTCTTAGGTTTTTCGCCATTCAGGTAGAGTTGATACACAGCAATGTCCACCTGGTTTCTACTTGGATTTTTATTAAAACCGACAACAAGTCCATCATCAGTATACACCCAGTCTAAGACACCGCTGCTCTGATAAAGCCATTTATCAATATCACTCATCGAATCAAAGTGGAGCTGACTATCACTGGCTACGACTCGCGGTGAAAACACTTCCCATACATAAGCGTCAGCAGGATCATACGCACCCAATTCACCCAGCCAACGGCTTTTTCTGGGAATCAGGATGCGTTCTTCATCGTAATCATCCCATTGAAAACGCCGCTTTAATGGTTCTATATAATCAATGGATACAGTGCCATTTTTGTTGGTTGCCTCAATATGCATCCCTGGCTCCATGGCCAGTTCTGTAAATTCATATGG
>CALLCZ010000100.1 GCA_937998645.1 uncultured Gammaproteobacteria bacterium | reverse complement strand
CGAACAGCTGAACGAACGCGCTGCACTTTTGCTGAAAAAACTGGTTTACAGCTACATCGCTGATGGTCAGCCGGTTGGATCCAAAAAGCTGGCAAATGACTCGGAACTCGATATCAGCTCGGCTACGATACGTAACGTAATGTCAGTCCTTGAAAAGAAGGGCCTGATCGTTTCACCCCATACCTCTGCAGGACGTATTCCAACGGAACAGGGCTATCGCTTATTCGTCGACAGCATGCTAGAAACAGAACCCCTGAATAAGTCAATGCTCACCAGGCTTAAAGCGGAACTCGATCCTGACCAGAATACAGATGCATTAATCAACCACGCATCACAGATCGTTTCTGAACTGACCCACATGGCCGGTATTATTACTGTCCCCAAAGCCAGCCATGCGAGACTCAGACACATCGAGTTTTTGCCACTCTCCGACCAGCGAATACTCGCCATCATGGTGATCAATGAGCGTGAAGTGCAAAACCGTGTGCTGCATATGCAGCGATCATATACGACGACCGAATTGCATGAAGCATCCAATTTCCTTAACCAGAGTTTTTCCGGCAAGGATCTGTTTGAAGTGCGTCAAACCCTGCTGCAAGGCATGCAAAAAACGCGCAAGGATATTGATGTGATAATGCAGACTGCTATCGAGGTCGCCGATGCTACATTTTCAGAATCTCTGGATACCAAAGATGAATACCTGGTTCAGGGAGAAGCCAATCTGGTTCGCTTTGGCGAATCCTCCGATACCAGCCAACTTACACAACTGCTGGAAGTGTTTGATCACAAGCGTGAAATGCTGGGATTGCTGGACCGCTGTATCCAGGCAGATGGTGTCAAGGTGTTTATCGGAAACGAAGCAGGCTTCAAGGGATTGGGTGACTGCAGCGTAATAACAGCGCCTTATTCGATCGAGGGGGAGCCATTGGGGGTTCTCGGTGTTATCGGGCCGGCCCGGATTAATTACAACAGGGTCATCCCGGTAGTCGATGTGACCGCAAAACTACTGGGCGAAGCATTAAATAAATAATGTCATGGATTTTTAATTCTGCCCTTGATAATGGGGTTATCGGCCCCATATAGGCCGAAACTAGACCTGGCTAAGTGATTTACAAGTCAAAAGTGCGAAATTGATTGGAGCAAACATGTCATCAAGCAATGAAGAACTGAAACAATCTGCAGAAAACGAGCATCTGGAAGAAATGGAAGAGGAAATGGCGTTTGAAGAGGATGATATCGTCAAATCTGAAGAGCATTTACAGCAACAGTTAGCTCTGGCTGAAAAGAAAGCTGAAGAAAACTGGGAATTGCTGCTGCGAACCAAGGCGGAAATGGACAACCTGCGTAAGCGCACCGAAAAAGACCTGGAAAACGCACACAAATACGGCATGGAGAAATTCGTCAATGAAATGCTCCCTGTCAAGGACAGCATGGAACTGGGTCTCGCTGCCGAAGACGTGACGGTAGAAAGCCTGCACGAAGGCATGAAGCTGACAATGAACATGTTCAATGCCACATTTGAAAAAATAGGGGTCAAGGAATTCAATCCGCTAAACGAGCCTTTTGATCCGGAGCTGCACCAGGCGATGACCATGCAACCAACCGATGAGGTTGAACCGAACACGGTCATCACCGTTATGCAGAAGGGTTATTCATTGAACGGCCGCCTGGTCAGACCTGCCATGGTCATAGTGTCGAAAAAACCCGAATAAAACGTGAAAAATAACCGGCAGGTTGTTGAATTCAATACAAGCAACCCCATATAGAACAACAAGAACGAATTACCAAGTACGGAGAAAGCAATGTCTAAGATTATCGGTATTGACCTGGGTACCACCAACTCCTGCGTAGCAGTGATGGACGGTGACAAGCCCAGAGTTATTGAAAATAGCGAAGGCGATCGCACTACGCCTTCTATCGTCGCGTTTACTAAAGACGACGAAGTCATTACAGGCCAGCCGGCCAAGCGCCAGGCAGTGACCAATCCTGCAGATACATTATTCGCTGTGAAGCGCCTGATCGGTCGTCGTTTCGACGAAGAAGTGGTGCAGCGTGATATCAAGCTGGTGCCATACAAGATTATCAAAGCCGACAATGGTGATGCCTGGGTTGAGGCGCATGGCAAGAAGATGGCGCCGCCGGAAATTTCTGCCCGCGTGCTGCAGAAAATGAAAAAGACTGCCGAGGATTTCCTGGGCCATGAAGTAACTGAAGCCGTGATCACGGTTCCGGCCTACTTCAATGACTCGCAGCGCCAGGCAACCAAGGACGCCGGTAAAATTGCAGGCCTTAACGTCAAACGTATTATCAACGAGCCGACTGCTGCCGCGCTGGCTTATGGCATGGACAAGAAACGCGGTGACGCAAAAATCGTCGTCTATGACCTCGGTGGCGGCACCTTTGACGTATCAATTATCGAGATTGCGGAAATAGACGGCGAACACCAGTTCGAAGTACTGGCCACCAATGGCGACACCTTCCTCGGTGGCGAAGATTTCGACATGCGCCTGATCGATTACCTCTCCGATGAATTCAAGAAGGATAGCGGTGTGGATTTGCACAATGATCCACTGGCCCTGCAGCGCCTCAAGGAAGCTGCCGAAAAAGCCAAGATCGAGCTGTCATCAACACAGCAAACCGACGTCAACCTGCCGTACATCACGGCTGATGCCAGCGGTCCCAAGCACCTGAATATCAAGGTAACACGTGCAAAACTGGAAAGCCTGGTTGAAGACCTGGTTGCGCGTACTGTAGGGCCGATGAAACAGGCCATGAGTGATGCCGGTTTATCCAACAGTGACATCGATGACATCATCCTGGTCGGCGGCCAGACACGTATGCCCAAGGTACAGGAAGAAGTGCAAAACTTCTTTGGCAAGGAACCGCGTAAAGACGTTAATCCGGATGAGGCTGTTGCTGTCGGTGCTGCAATCCAGGGTGGTGTGCTTGGCGGTCATGTCAACGACATCCTGCTGCTTGACGTCACGCCGTTATCACTGGGTATCGAAACCATGGGTGGCGTGATGACCAAGCTGGTTGAAAAGAACACCACGATTCCGACCAAGGCGCAGCAGGTGTTTTCGACTGCCGACGACAATCAGACTGCGGTTACCGTGCACGTACTGCAGGGTGAGCGCGAAATGGCAACCGGCAATAAATCGCTGGGCCGTTTTGACCTCTCGGATATCCCGCCGGCGCCACGCGGCATTCCACAGATCGAAGTCAGCTTCGATATCGATGCCAATGGTATCCTCAATGTTTCGGCTAAAGACAAGGCCACAGGCAAGGAACAGTCGATTGTGATCAAGGCTTCCAGCGGCCTGTCCGATGATGAAGTCGATCAGATGATCAAGGACGCAGAAGCGCATGCAGGTGAAGACAAGAAACTGCGTGAACTGGTTGATGCCAGGAATGCAGCAGACGGCATGATCCATGCAACAGAAAAATCGATCAAGGACCTCGGTGACAAGGTTGATGCCGGTGAAAAAGCCACAGCAGAAGCCGCCATTGCCGAACTCAAGGAGGCCGTCAAGGGTGATGACAAGGAACTGATCGAAGCAAAAACAGCCGCCCTGACCGAAGCCGCGAGCAAGATCGCTGAAAAAGCCTATGCTCAACAGGCTGAAGCAGCAGGTGCTGAAAGTGCCGGCACCGGCGAAGCTGAAGGTGCACAGGCCGGCAGTGGAGAAGAAGTGGTTGACGCCGAGTTTGAAGAAGTCAAGGACAGCGACAAAAAGTAAACGGCAGACCGGTTTCACAACAGGTCGACTATCGGAGCCGGTTCGCCGGCTCCGTGTATGTCAACAGCGGTAAATCGAGGAACAGTGCAGGACACTATGTCAAAACGTGATTATTACGAAGTACTGGGTATATCCCGGGATGTTAACGAGGCTGATTTAAAGAAAGCATACCGTCGTCTCGCGATGAAACACCATCCGGATCGTAACCAGGACAACGAAGAATCTGAAACCATGTTCAAGGAAGCCAAGGAAGCCTACGACGTACTGTCTAATCCACAAAAACGCGCTGCCTATGACCAGTTTGGACACGCTGGTGTCGACCAGTCTGCAGGTTCAGGCGCAGGTGGTTTTGGCGGAGATCCATTTGGCGATATTTTCGGTGATGTCTTCGGAGACATTTTTGGCGGTGGCCGCAGGGGTGGCAGCCGTGTTCAAAGGGGTTCTGACCTGCGCTATAACCTCGAGCTGTCACTTGAAGATGCCGTCGCCGGTACCTCAGTAAACATCAGGGTGCCGACACTGGTTAGTTGTGAAACCTGCGATGGTTCAGGCGCTAAAAAAGGCACCAGTGCAACAACCTGCTCAACCTGTGGCGGTGTCGGCCAGGTGCGCATGCAGCAGGGATTTTTCTCCGTTCAGCAGACATGCCCGAATTGCCGCGGCCAGGGCAAAACCATTACAGACCCGTGTCCGGATTGTCATGGACAGGGCCGCACACAAGAGCACAAAACCCTGTCGGTCAAAGTGCCGGCAGGTGTAGATAACGGTGATCGCATCCGTCTGGCGGGTGAGGGTGAAGCCGGACAGCAGGGAGGGCCAAGCGGCGATCTGTATGTACAGATCCATGTCAAGCCACACCCGATCTTCCGACGTGAAGAGAACGACCTGATGTGCGAAATGCCAATCAGTATCGGTACCGCGGCCCTGGGCGGTGAGCTTGAAGTGCCCACTTTAGGAGGCCGGCTCAAGCTGAAAATACCTGCAGAAACACAATCAGGAAAAGTGTTCAGGATGCGTGGCAAAGGCGTCAGGTCTGTTCGCGGAGGTGCAACGGGTGACCTGCTGTGCAGGGTCAATATAGAAACCCCGGTCAACCTCAATAGCCGCCAGAAAGAGATGCTAAGGGATTTTGAAGATTCAATCCTGGAGGCGGGAAAACATCACAGTCCACAGAGTGCATCGTGGATGGATCGTGTAAAATCCTTCTTCGATGATTTGACGCAATAAGCGATAATAATCAACCCTGCATTTTCCCCTGGCCGGTATTTCCGCTGGTCACGATAGTTCGTGTAGAACAGCAGGGATTTCTAAAATAACGACAACAAACGGGAGAAAGCAGTGTTGAACATTGCTGTAACTGGAGCCGCCGGCCGCATGGGTCGTGCATTGATTGCCGCCTGCGATCTTCACGAGAACACTCAACTCAGCGCTGCCATTGAGCGTCCTGGCAACACCCTGGTGGGCAGTGATGCAGGTGATCTTGCCGGCCTGGGTCCATTGAATGTGCAGGTTACCGACAACCTGGAAAGTGTTGCCGACGTGTTTGCTACACTGATAGATTTCACCAGCCCGCAGGCTACTCTTCAAAACCTCGAAACCTGTGTCGAGCACGGCAGGAATATCGTTATCGGCACAACCGGTTTCGATGATAACGGTAAAAAGCAAATCAGCGAAGCAGCCCGGTCAATTGGCGTGGTATTTGCGCCCAACATGAGTGTTGGTGTTAATCTCTGCCTCAAGCTGCTGGATATGGCTGCGCGCATTCTTGGCGATGACGTCGATATTGAAGTGATAGAAGCCCATCATCGACACAAGGTTGATGCACCATCCGGGACTGCCATTCGAATGGGCGAAGTTGTAGCATCCGCACTTGGCAGAGACCTGGCCGAATGCGCGGTATACGGCCGTGAAGGCATTACCGGCGCACGTGATCGAAAAACCATTGGTTTCGAAACCATTCGAGCCGGCGATATCGTCGGTGACCACACCGTGTTGTTTGCAGCTGAAGGCGAGCGTGTCGAGATTAGCCACAAGGCTTCAAGCAGAATGACTTTTGCTAATGGTGCTGTACGCGCAGCAAACTGGTTACAACAACAGCCTGCAGGATTGTATGATATGCAGGATGTACTGGGTCTTTAACCCGCAATTGCGCAAACATAGAGAGTAATTACAATGCTGACTTTCAATATTGCTGTTGTCTTTCCAGGCCAGGGGTCACAATCAGTAGGTATGCTCAAGGAGTATGCAGAGACATGGAACCAGGTGGAGGAAACTTATAAACAGGCTTCCGAAGTACTGGGCTACGATTTATGGGACATTGTATGCAATGGTCCTGAAGAAAAACTGAACCAGACTGAAATCACGCAACCCGCCATGCTCGCTGCAGATGTTTCTGTCATGCGCATTATGAGAGAGCAGTGCATGACGACACCTTACGCACTTGCAGGGCATAGCCTGGGTGAATACGCTGCACTGGTCGGCGCCAATGTTCTTGATTACCAGGATGCGATCAAGCTGGTTGCCGAACGCGGACGATTGATGCAAAACGCCGTGCCTGAAGGAGAAGGTGCGATGGCTGCTATTATCGGCCTGTCGGATGACCAGGTTTTACTCGCCTGTGCAGCTGCCAGCGCAGAAACAGGTGAACCTGTGGAGGCCGTTAATTTCAACTCTCCTGGCCAGATTGTCATTGCCGGCGCTACAGAAGCCGTTGATGATGCCATCAAGCTGTTAACAGAGGAAGGCGCCAAGCGCGCATTGAAACTGCCGGTGAGCGTGCCATCACACAGTTCGTTGATGAAGCCGGCTGCTGATGAAATGGCAAAGCTGCTTGAAACCGTGACTTTCAATAAACCAGATGTTCAGGTGATTCATAATTATGATGCCAGGTCGCACGATGACCCCGATGCGATTCGTCAGGCATTGACCAAACAGATCTACAACCCGGTTCGCTGGACTGAAACCATCAAGATCATCAAGGAAGATGCCGACGCAATCATCGAATGTGGCCCGGGAAGGGTTCTTGCCGGCCTGACCAGACGGATTGATAAAGAAATTAAATCGTTTGCACTCGATTCACCGGCATCGATGCAGAAGTTTCTGGATTCGATGTAACAAATCACCGCAGAGGCGCAGAGACGCAGAGAATATATTTACAGGTATTCGTAGGAGCAGCTTTAGCTGCGAATTGCTGATGTTCGCGGCTAAAGCTGCTCCTGCAAAAACAATAAAATCCTCTGCGTCTCAGCGCCTCTGCGGTAAATAAAATATAAACAGGTACAAAAATGAGCAAATCTTTACAAGGCGAAATCGCGCTGGTAACCGGCGCAAGCCGGGGCATCGGCAAGGCAATAGCCGAACAGCTTGCAGCTGACGGTGCAACCGTCATCGGAACTGCGACAACAGACAACGGTGCTGAGGCAATAAGCGCATATCTTAAGGATTCCGGCGGAAAGGGCATGTGCCTGAATGTGACTGATAATGGATCAGTTGCTGCTGTTATAAAACAGATAACAGCCGATTTCGGTGCAGTCAGCATTCTGGTAAACAACGCCGGTATTACCAAAGACAATCTGCTGATGATGATGAAAGAAGATCAGTGGGATGATGTCATCAATACCAACCTGACTTCTGTTTACCGTTTGTCAAAATCGGTTGTGCGCAGCATGATGAAAGCCAGAAAAGGGCGCATCATCAATATTGCCTCCGTTGTTGGCTCAACCGGAAACCCTGGCCAGACAAATTACTCTGCAACCAAGGCAGGTCTTCTGGGCTTTACCAAGTCACTGGCTCGCGAAATTGGTTCGCGCAATATTACAGTGAATGCCGTGGCCCCCGGGTTTATTGATACCGATATGACCCGGGAACTGGGTGATGAGCAACGCGATGCATTAATTGCACAAATACCGCTCAACAGACTGGGGGACCCGGCGGATATTGCTCATGCGGTCGCTTTTCTTGCAAGCCCTGAAGCAGGCTATATAACGGGTGAAACGCTGCATGTTAACGGCGGCATGTACATGGCATAAGCTTTTATCTTGTGTAAAAGCCAAACCTTTTAGTGATAAATTACATTAAAAATGTTATATAACATATTGTATTTATTGTTATAATGAATAACTTTTAAACTAATTTAAATTTATAAATCCAACTGGAAAGCTGTGCATTTATTCACTACAATACCGCGCAGCTCAAGACTGATCATAACAAGAGGATAACTAAATGAGCACAGCCGAAGAACGCGTTCGTAAGATTGTAATCGAACAGCTAGGTGTGACTGAAGACCAGGCGACTAACGCAGCATCATTCGTTGACGATCTAGGCGCTGATTCACTCGACACTGTCGAGCTTGTGATGGCTCTGGAAGAAGAGTTTGAATGTGAGATCCCGGACGAAGAAGCCGAAAAGATCACAACAATCCAACAGGCCATTGATTACGTTAACGAACATAGCGAATAATCAAGGCCTCAATATACAGCCTGTACTGCAGGCTGTTATCCATATAAATCAGGGTTTAAAGTGTCAGGACGTCGTGTAGTCGTTACTGGTTTAGGCATTGTTTCCCCGGTCGGTGTTAATCTCAAGCAGTCCTGGGAAAACATCATTGCCGGTAACAGTGGTGTCGGACCGATTACGGAATATGACGCATCAGCGTTCCCCGTACGTATTGCAGCGACGGTCAAAGACTTTGATGCATCTGCGGTTATCCCGCCAAAAGACCAGAAGAAAATGGATACTTTCATCCATTACGGGCTGGTCGCTGCCGAAGAGGCCCTGCAGGATTCAGGTATCGTAATCACGGAAGAGAATGCAGACCGTATCGGTGTTGCGATTGGATCGGGCATTGGCGGTTTACCGATGATCGAAACCTGTTATATGAAAATGCTTGAAGGTGGACCGCGCAAGGTTTCACCTTTTTTTGTACCCGGTTCAATCATCAACATGATCTCCGGAAACTTCTCTATCAAGCATGGCATTAAAGGCCCCAATATAGCCCTGGTAACCGCGTGCTCGACAGGTACACATAATATCGGCCAGGCTGCGCGCATCATCGCTTACGGTGATGCTGACATTATGTTCGCGGGCGGTTCAGAAAAAGCTTCATCACCCTTAGGCATGAACGGATTTGCCGCGGCGCGTGCATTATCAACCCGTAACAATGATCCGGCCCTTGCCAGCAGGCCCTGGGACAGGGACCGCGACGGCTTTGTTCTGGGCGATGGCGCAGGTGTGGTCGTGCTGGAAGAATATGAAATGGCAAAGGCACGCGGCGCCGATATCTACGCAGAAGTTGCCGGTTTTGGACTGAACAGTGATGCCTATCACATGACTATGCCCGTTAAAGATGGCAGTGGTGCTGCGCAATGCATGAAAAACGCACTCGCTGACGCCGGTCTTAATCCTGAAGATGTCGATTACGTCAACGCGCATGGTACATCGACGCCGGCGGGAGACATAGCAGAAACCAATGCGATCAAGCTGACTTTTGGATCAGTCGCAGGCAAACTTGCCGTAAGCTCGACAAAATCCATGATCGGGCACCTGCTGGGTGCCGCGGGTGGTGTTGAAGCCGTATTTTCAATCATGGCCATTCGCGACCAGGTCGCACCACCAACTATCAACCTGGAAAATCCTGGTGAAGGCTGTGATCTCGACTATGTGCCGAATATCGCACGTGAAATGAACATCAATGTGTCTTTATCTAATTCATTTGGCTTTGGTGGTACCAACGGTACCCTGGTGTTTAAAAAAGTCAGTTAACCTTTCATGCACCTGCGCTGATATCAGGTGCTAATAACCACAGCTGACACAGTTCAATGCATTACCAGACCAGACCATTAGCAGGCCCGGATACTGGCACTTCCAGGATTACCGCTCTTTTTCAGTTTAAGCCGGACGACTATCCGTATATTCTTGCCAGTACCGCTGCAGGCAACAACAGCCGCTTCGACATTCTGTTTGCCCATCCACAGCAGTCACTCGAGCTGAAACACACGGATACCTCAAAAGCCGGCCCGGGCTTTCTCGATTCTCTGCAGAGCTGGTGGTCGAAAGACAGAATCGCAAACGGGGATGCGAATAATGCCAGTGCATCTGATCCTGACTCGCCCTGTCGACTCCCCTTTACCGGTGGCTGGTTTATTTACCTGTCCTATGAACTGGCTGCAGAAATCGAGCCGGTACTGAAGCTGCCGGCTGGCGCACAGGGTAGTCCTGTTGCAATGGCGGTGCGGTGCCCATCGGCTGTTATTTATGACCATGACCGCAAACAGCACATTGCCGTAGCCGAGCAGGAATACAGTCATTTACTGGATACGATCGAGCAGGACTTTAACAAAGCGACAGCGGCATTCAATGCAGTCTCGAGTGATGCAGGCGGCGTAAAGGTTGAGAAAATCACCGAGGCAGACCAGGCGCCGTACATGAAGCAGGTCGCCCGTATCAAACAATACATTGTTGACGGCGATATTTTCCAGGCTAACCTGTCGCGTCCCTGGCAACTGGAAATAGACAACAGCACCAGCGATATCGCCATCTTCAACAGCCTTGCAACAGCAAATCCTGGCTCTTTTGCGGTGCTGGCCAGGTTTCCAGGTTCAACAGTCATCAGTTCATCACCGGAGCGTCTGGTCAGCGTTCATCAGGGTGTCATTGAAACACGACCGATTGCCGGCACGCGACCGCGTTCTGAAGATGAACATGCCGACAGCCTGCTCGCCAAAGAGCTGATGGCGCATCCTAAAGAGAAAGCTGAACATATCATGCTAATCGATCTTGAGCGCAATGATCTCGGACGTATCTGTGTTCCCGGCACTATCAGAGTCAACGAGCTGATGACCCTGGAAAGTTACCAGCACGTGCATCACATAGTCTCAAATATCATAGGCAGATTGCGTGATGATGTTTCACCTGCCGACATCATTCGCGCGGTATTTCCCGGCGGCACCATAACCGGTTGCCCCAAGATTCGATGTATGGAAATACTGGCCGAGATGGAACAGCAGGCTCGTGGTGCATACACAGGTTCCATCGGCTACATCAACAGAAATGGTGATATGGATCTGAACATCCTGATACGCACCCTTGTTCGAAAAGGTAATACAATCACGTTCCGCGCAGGCGGTGGTATTGTTGCTGACTCGGATGCAGAACATGAACTGGCTGAAACACGCGCCAAGGCCAAGGGTCTGCTACGGGCATTTGGTATCGCCTGAATGAGTGTTAACTGAATGAGTAAGGTTTTAATCAACGGAATATCATCCGGGTATGTATCGGTCACTGACCGGGGCCTGCATTATGGTGATGGCGTATTTGAAACTATCGCCTGTGTTGGCAACCATCCCTTGTTTATTCGGCAGCACCTGGACCGTATGGAAAGTGGAGCGCGTAAACTGAAAATCCCTTTTCCCGACAGGCAGTTATTTCTGGATGACATAAACTGTTTACTCAGGGGCAGCAGCAGTAACAGCATAGTCAAACTGATATTGACACGCGGGTACGGAAAACGCGGATATCGCTATGAAACGACACAGATTCCGACGCGTATATGCATTCTTTCAGCATGGCCAGGTTATGTTGCCCACTGGAGAGAGCACGGCATAACGACACGGTTCTGCCAGACACAGGTATCAACCAACCACCAGCTGGCTGGTATAAAAAGCCTGAATCGCCTGGATAGCGTGCTGGCAAGCAGTGAACTTGGTCAGGCTTTCAATGAGGGTTTTCTGTCAGATATTGATGGTAATGTCATCGAAGGTACCATGAGCAATATTTTTATTGCATCGAACGATGCCCTGGTAACGCCGGATTTAACGCGCTGTGGCGTTAATGGAATCATGCGTGAACAGATCATTGATATTGCGCACAACAACAGCATTAAGGTCGAAACGCGTAACATTTCACGAGATGAACTGCTGGAATCCAGTGAGATTTTTATCAGCAATAGCGTGATTGGCGCATGTGTAGTAAAACAGCTGGAACATCAATTTTATAATACGGACAACATGACAAAAACAATCAACAAGATTCTGGATAAAAGGATAGAGGCGGATGCAAAAGCTGCTGCCTAAATTAATTGTTACATCGGGCGTGCTGCTTGGAGTTATTGCCTATATCACAAGTAACATTTTTCAATACATTCATGAACCGGTCATGTTCGATGAAGCCATAACCATTGAGTTGAAACCGGGCTCATCCATAAGAACATTATCGAACCAGTTGCAAAAGCATAAGCTGCTTGAGCATCCGGATTATTTCCTGGCCTGGGGACGTCTTTCCGGCAAGGCCACGCGTTTGCAGGCAGGTGAGTACGTGTTCTCACCCGGTCAGGCCATATCCGAGCTGATTGACGACATGGTCGCAGGCAGGGTCAGGCAATATTCACTCACACTGGTCGAAGGCTGGACCTTCCGCGAGTTTCTCAACGCGGTAGCCGCGCACGAGGCCATCGAACATACACTCAGTAACACCGCTTACGATGACGTTATGTCTGTGCTGGGACACGAAGGAGAACATCCCGAAGGCCGGTTCTTTCCCGATACTTACTTCATCCACAAAAGTACCAGGGACACTGCGTTGTTAAACCGAGCGTATCAACAAATGGAAATGCACCTGAACCGGCTCTGGTCTGAACGTGACGATAAGCTGCCGTTTAAAACACCTTACGAAGCATTGATCATGGCATCGATTGTTGAAAAGGAAAGTGCAGTTGCCGAAGAAAGGCCGGTTATCGCCGGTGTTTTTATCAATCGCTTGCGAAAAGGCATGCGCCTGCAAACTGATCCGACAGTCATTTATGGAATTGGGGAAGACTATGACGGCGACATCCGCTTTAAAGATCTGCGCACCGATACACCCTATAACACCTATACGCGCAAGGGCCTGACGCCGACGCCGATTGCCATGCCAGGGCTTGGCGCTCTCAAAGCGGTGATGCACCCTGCCGATACCGACTATCTCTATTTCGTTGCCACCGGTGACGGTTCGGGACGGCATTATTTCTCGAGCACCCTGGAAGAGCACGAAAAAGCCGTGGACAAGTATCAACGAAAACGGAACAAATAATGTCGCACTACACCGGTAAATTCATAACATTGGAGGGAATCGAAGGCGTTGGCAAAACGACCAATAGAGAATATATCCGCAGCCTGCTGGAACAGACCGGTATACCGTGCGTGGAAACAAGAGAACCGGGGGGTACGCCACTGGGAGAAGCCCTGCGCGAAATGCTGCTGGAGCATAAACACGATGGCATGAGTTCCGATGCAGAACTGTTGATGATGTTCGCATCCCGAGCAGAACATTTGCACAAAGTCATTCTACCCGCACTTGAAGCCGGTAAAAATGTCCTCTGCGACCGATTCACAGAGGCCACCTATGCCTACCAGGGTGGCGGCCGCGGCATCAATGACAGGAAGATCGCTGAACTGGAAAACTGGGTGCAGGGTGAATTGAGGCCTGATCTCACGATAATACTTGATGCACCGGTTGAGACCGGCAGGGACAGGGCTGGACGTCGCAGCGAGCCTGATCGTATCGAAAAAGAGCAGAATGACTTCTTTGAAAGAGTGCGTCAGACTTATCTCCAACTGCAAAATCACTATCCACACAGAATCTCCGTGGTCGATGCCAGTGTCGCGCTTGAACAGGTGCAGGACCAGATTTATCACGTGATGAAACAGCACGGAATTATAGACTGAGATGATTTATCCCTGGCAAAATCTGCAATGGCAGCAACTGGCACGGCAACGGCAACAGGACCGGCTGGCACACGCACTGTTGTTTCAGGGCCCTGCCGGTACGGGTAAAAAACATTTTGCTCGCGAACTCGCAACTGCGCTGTTATGCAGGCAGGCTGACGATTCCGGCATGGCCTGTGGCAGCTGCGAGTCCTGCAGCCTGATCAGGGCCGGAACCCATCCTGACTTCCGCCTGCTCAAGCCGACGCCACCGGCAACATCCACCAGTAAAAACCCGGTTCTGAGTATCAAAATAGATGCCCTGAGAGACATGTACAGGGCACTGTCAGAGACCAGCCAGTTTGGTGGCTACCGCATCGCTGTTATCGAGGATGCCGACAAAATGCCCGTGCAGGCGGCTAACAGCCTGCTGAAGACACTGGAGGAACCCGGCAAGGATACCTTACTGCTGCTGGTCAGTTCGCACCCGCACCATCTGCCTGTCACCATCCGCAGCCGCTGCCAGGTGATGCGGTTCCAGGTCCCCGAGACGGCTGCCGCCATTGAGTGGCTGTCTGAGTCCGGTGTCAATGATGTCAGCACCGCATTGAGGCTCGCACACGGCGCACCACTGCTCGCCAGGAACTTCGTTGAGAATCATGCTGAAGAGCGCGAGCTGCTGGTCAGGGCCCTGAATGCCGGCGCCAGAGGCGAGTCATCGCTGGCGTACGCGCAAAAACTGGCGCAAATGCCCAGGGACTACCTGCTGACATGGCTGCTCGACTGGGTCAGCGACCTGGGGCGGTTGATGACCTGCGGTAGCGACGCTGAACTGGTGAACGAGGACCAGCGCAAGGCGCTCGAAGCCCGTGCCATGCGTGCTGACACCGGCAAAGTTTTCGACCTGCATGACCAGATTAATGCCCTGATAAAAGCCGACGGGATCGCCCTCAATCTGCAATTATTGTGGGAAAACCTGCTAATATCTTGGGAAAACATATAAAAATAAACAATAGGAGTTGTTATGCCTGCACCAGCCGCACGCCCGGGAATGCTGTCCCTGAGTATCAAGGATAAAGCTTCTCTGTATGCAGCCTACATGCCTTATGTGACTAACGGTGGCCTGTTTATCCCAACCACCAAACAATACACTCTCGGCGATGAAGTGTTCATGCTGCTGACATTAATGGAAGATAATGAGCGCCTGCCGGTTGCAGGAAAGATTATCTGGATCACACCACAGGGTGCACAGGGCAACCGATCAGCTGGTATTGGCGTTCAATTCTCATTTCAGGACAAGGGCGCCACGCGGAATAAAATCGAGACACACCTGGCCGGAGCGATGAAATCTGATCGTATCACACACACAATGTAATTCTTAACGGCCTTTAAATGTCCCGAGGCTGCATACACCTTGTTCGTAGATTCACATTGCCATCTCGATTGCATCAAACTCGATGAATTCGATGATGATTTCGACATACTCATCCAGCGTTGTATCGACGCAGGTGTTGAGCACATGCTGTGCGTTTCCATCGACATGCATAAATACCCGCACATGCTTGAACAGGTGCAAGGCTATCCTCAGGTGTCTGTGTCTGCAGGTGTTCACCCCATGGCAGAACAGTCAGAAGATGTTGATGCTGATGCATTGAAAGGGATCGCGAGTAATGAAAAAGTTGTCGCCATCGGCGAAACAGGCCTCGACTATTACTACAACAAGGACAATCAAAAATCGCAGCAGGAACGTTTCAGAACGCATATACAATGTGCTGTAGATCTGGACAAACCCGTAATAGTGCACACGCGTGATGCGGGCAGGGATACGCTCGATATCCTCAAACAGGAAAATGCGGAACAATGCGGCGGTGTCATACACTGTTTCACTGAAACGATGGAATTTGCAGAAAAAGCGCTGGAACTCGGTTTTATGATTTCCTTTTCAGGGATCATCACATTCCGCAATGCCGAAGCTCTCAGAGAAGTTGCCAGACAGGTCCCGGACAGTCGACTCCTGATTGAAACAGACGCACCCTATCTGGCGCCGGCGCCGTTTCGTGGAAAGCAAAACTATCCTGCACATGTAAAACATGTTGCACAAAAACTGGCCGATATCAGGAATACATCCATAGAGCATATCGCTGAAGTTTCGAAACATAATTATTACCGTCTCTTCCATCCATGCCAGTAGCACTCAAAGACCTGATACTGTCAAAAGATCCCAGGCAGGCACTGCGAATGTCCAGGCACCTGGCAGCACTGGTGGCAATCCTGTTATTTACCACGGCAAGCATATACTTCTCATATAACAACATGCTGAAAGAAGCCGATATCCAGTTAATGGATATCAATCTTACCTTTTGGGCAGGGTTGCTGATTATTACCTTCATCATCCGAAGTGGTATTAATCAAAATTTACATGACCCCAGTATGACAATGGTACAGATGATCTGGTGCTCAATATACATGCTGACTATTCTCTATATGTTAAACGACTGGCGCAGCATCGCGCTTATGTCATATTTTGCAATTTTGAGCTTTGGTTATTTCAGGCTGGACTTCAAGGAATTTCTCATAGTTACCATGTTCTGTGTGGCCGGATATTTCCTGGTTATTATTTATATCTACATTAACGAACCACTGCGAATTCATCTCGATAAAGAACTGATGCAGCTGTTTGGATTCGCCATGACCTGCCTGGTAATGGTGTACACCGGTTCAGCTGTGAACAAGCTACGCGTTGGTTTCAGAGAGCGGAATGATCAGCTTGCAGAAGCATTGAGACTCAACACACGCCTTGCGACAACTGATGATCTGACAGGGCTTTATTCACGTCGTTATCTGATGGATATGCTGTCTAATCAGAAAGCCCTGAGTGAACGTGATGACAGTGATTTCGTTATCCTGTTTGCCGACCTTGACCACTTTAAACACATCAACGACAGCTTTGGACATTACATTGGTGATGTTGTATTGAAAAACTTTGCGGACATCATACGAGCGTCTATCCGTGAAATTGATTATGGATCACGTTTCGGCGGTGAGGAATTTGTTGTTCTGCTGGTCAAGACCGATATTGAACAATCGAAAAATATTGCTGAACGTATTCGATCCGGACTCGAACATTATAACTTCAGTGATGTTGCACCCGGCTTGCATGTAACCGTATCGATTGGTATGGCTAACTACAAGCAATACAAGAGTGTCCAGGAAACACTGATGACAGCAGACAACAGAATGTACAAGGCCAAGGAGCAGGGCAGAAACAAGATTGTTTCAGAGTGATTGTTATTCAGTACGTCTGCTCGTCTACAGGCGGAAGATTGAGAGAATATATTTCAACGCAAAGGTCGCAAAGGACGCAGAGTGTTATTGTCGTTTGAATGCTATAAACATATAGATTGCCTGATTATTCATCGTTTCAAAAGAGGGTCCAGAAAGGAGTGAGCATTCCGCACGCTAAACCTCGTGACTGCACCCCCCCCCTCTCCCTCTGGGAGAGGGCCGGGGTGAGGGAATAAGGGAGATATCGTTTTACTTACAAACCCGCCCATGCAGTATCAGATTCGAAGCGGTCACCGTATTCCTGCCTCAGCTCATTCATGCGCTCAGCCAGCTCCTGTTTGCCTGCTTCGCGAATATAATGGATCGGGCCACCGCGGAAAGGTGCAAAGCCGGTGCCGAAAATAACACCCGCATCGATCAGCTCATCGGATTCAACTATTTCTTCCCGCAAACAGGCTGTTGCCTCATTCAGCAAGCGCATAACAAGACGATCCTGCACTTTCTGTACATCGGCAAAACGTGCGGCCTTGTTTTTCTGTGCCTTGCCTTTTGTGTATTTGTAGAAACCTTCACCGGATTTTTTGCCGAGTTTGTTGGCCGCAGCCATCGCATTCAGGTTTTCGGGTAGCGGCATGTCCAGCGCAGCGGACAGAATTTCCGCAACCGATTTGCATATATCGAGACCCACCGTATCGGCCAGCTCGATAGGTCCCATGGGCATGCCGAAATCGGTGGCGGCCTTATCAATCACTTCAGGCGGTACGCCTTCACCCACCATGGTGACGGCTTCCAGCAGGTAAGGCATCAGTATCCTGTTGACCAGGAAACCCGGAGAACTTTTTACCGGTAATGGCAGCTTGCTGATACTGCGTCCGAATGCCAGTGCCTTCTGCACCACATCTTCGTCAGTTTCATTTCCACGAATGATTTCAACAAGAGGCATCATTGCGACCGGGTTAAAGAAATGCAGCCCTACCAGCCGGCCCGGCTTGTTCAATGATGAGCTCAGGTCCTCGAGCTTGATGCTGGAAGTATTGGTTGCAAGGATCGCATCGGGTTTCATGCGGGGTTCGATATCCTGGTACAGCGTGCGTTTGACATCGGCGTCCTCAAAGATCGCCTCGATGATGATATCGGCATGACTGACGCCATAACCCTTATGGTCCGGCATCAGGCGATCACCGGCTGCAGTAATAGCGCGGCGGTCACGTTTATATTTCTTCTTGAACGAGGACTGAGCACGTTTAAACGTTTGTGCCAGACGAGAAGGATCCTGGTCCTGCACGGTCACGGTGTAGCCCTGGATAGCGCACCATGAAGCAATATCCCCACCCATGATACCACCGCCAATGACATGCACATGTGAAGGTTTGAATGCAACCTGCTTACCCAGGTTTTTCAACTTATCCTGCAAAAGAAAAACGCGTAAAAGATTGCGCGCGGTATCTGTTGTCGCCAGATTTGCAACTGCGATCGCTTCTTCGCGGAGCATGCGTTTCGGATTGTCTGCATGGCGTTGCCATAAATTAATCAGGCTATAAGGTGCAGGATAGTGCGCCTGCCTGGCCTTACGTGAAACCTGTTTGCGCATCTGCTGTGCAATGAACGGGCGCAGAATGCGATTGTTGAGTAATCGCTGAACGAAAGGCGGACTTTTACGTTTGGGTGCCTGCAGAGCGAAACTGATTGCTGCCTGCTTCAATTGACGATCGGGTACACACTCATCGATCAGGCCGATTTTCTTGGCAGACCTGGCAGGCAGGGCACGCCCGGTCAACATGATGTCCATTGCCGGCAGTGGGCCACAACGCTGAATCGAGCGTGCGGTACCGCCATAACCAGGGTGAATGCCCAGCTTGATTTCGGGCAGTCCCAGTCGGGTTGATGAGTTATCCGCGGCGACTATGTAATCGCAGGCCAGTGACAACTCCATTCCACCACCGAGACACATGCCGTTAATCATGCTGACAGTCGGACAGGCCAGTGATTCCAGTTTGTCCATGATCTCGTGCCCGCGACTGATAAACGGCAGTGACTTTGATATGTCATCAAACTCGAGAAACTCGTTGATATCTGCACCGAAAATGAAACTGCCTTTTTTGCCCGAATAAATTATCGCGGCTTGCGGCAAGTCCTTGGCCAGTTCATCGAGTATGCCCCTGAGTTCTTCGAGTACGGTGCTGGCTAGCAGATTCACTTTCGAATCTGCCATGTCCAGGTGCAGCCAGGCTATGTTGTGCTCATCGAAATCGACCTTCCAGTGTGCGCAAGTGCTCGTGGATTCCATGCTCATTATGCTGCCTCGTTCTGTAGAGATTCATTACTGACATTTTCGATCAACATCGCGCCGCCCTGGCCACCGCCAATACAAAGACTCGCCATACCGCGTTTGGCGTTGTTGCGATGCAATATTTTTGCCAGGTGCAGCACGATACGTGCACCACTGGCGCCAACCGGGTGACCGATGCTGACACCGCCGCCATCGACATTGAGCCGATCATGCGGTATTTCACCCAGGGCTCTCTCATGCCCCAGGTGTGTTTTGCAGTAGTCATCATCTTTCCACGCCTCAACACATCCCAGCACCTGGGTAGCGAATGCTTCATTGATCTCCCAGTAATCGATGTCACTGATTGCCAGCTGGTGCCGGTCCATGATCGGGCTCATTGCATGTACCGGGCCCATGCCCATGACAGCAGGATCAAGACCCGCCCACTGGCTGTCAACGATTTTCGCCAGTACGGGTAGATTGTGTTTTTTTACAGCCTCTTCACTGGCGAGTAATACCAGCGTTGCGCCGTCGGTAATCTGGGCACTGTTGCCGGCAGTAACATTGCCGTATTTACGATCAAATACCGGGCGGAGTTTGGCCAGCTTCTCGATGCTTGAATCAGGTCTTACACCATCATCATGGTCATAATATTTACCCTTGCTATCGTACAGGGTTTCTATTTCATCAAGATGTCCTGCATCTTGAGCTGCAGCCAGGCGATGGTGGCTGTCAACGGCAAAGCTGTCCATCTGTTCGCGTGTAATACCGAACTTGGCTGCGATGTTTTCTGCTGTCTGGCCCATGTTGAGGCCGACAACAGGGTCCGTCAGGCCACGTAAAATTGCGATGACAGGTTTCAAATGACCGGGTCGAAATTTTGCAAATGTTTTCAGTTTTTGACCTGGTGATTTTGCCATCATTAAATCACTCAACCAGTTGACCATGGTTTTGTTATACAGCAGTGGTGCGCGGCTCATGGCTTCAACACCACCGGCGAGAATAAGATCCGCCTGGCCATTGGCGATGTTATGAAAGGCTGAATCGATCGATTGCATACCTGAAGCGCAGTTCCTCTGCACAGTCCACGCAGGCACTGTTTGCGGCACACCCAGCCTGAGTGCAATAACGCGGCCGATGTTGGCTTCGTCTTCACTGGGCATGACGCAGCCCATAATCACTTCATCCAGTTCGCCCAGATCGAAGTTATGGCGCATCAGCAATGCGCGTCCTGCGGTTACGGCAAGATCACTGGCGCTGAACGGCCCCGGCTTACCCCGAGCTTTCAACTGTGGTGTACGGCTGCCATCAACAATATACACATCTTTACGATTATTCATTTCACATTACCATTATTCATTATTATCTGTTATTGGCCCCGGATTTCGTTTCACTCCATCCAGGCTACATTTCGTTCATTGCATTCCTGGGGTTTCAACGTTCCACCCGGTATTCGAAAATTCATCAACCTTGATTGCATTGCGGACTGCCGCTTGCGCTTCCTTCAACAGGTCATATTCCTGGTCTGTAATAACTTCCTGTTGTTTTGCGTCTTCGTACAGGCTGAGTGAAGAAGATGACAGATAGCCTTTTTGCATAGCGCTTCTCAGTCGCTTCTCGAGTTTTTCTGTTCTGAGAACATAATCGAGTGCATGGTCAATACGGCCTGTCGCGTCATCCGGACCTGTTCCGGCATAGATGCCGCGTGTTAAACGTGCTCTTGCCTCTGTTGGTGACAGCAGGATACGCGCAACTTTATAACCCTGCCTGTCATCAGGACCCTTGTAAGGTTTGGTCAAGGGGAATACGAGGAAATTAAGCAATCTACCAACGACCGGCACTGGCATGTTGGTCATCACGCCTTTCATTGCGGTTTGTATATTGAATAAAGCATCGTCACAGGCCCAGCGTAATAATGCAACGTCATCTTCCGGCGCTCCTTCATCTTCGTAATGTTTGAGAATTGCAGTAATGATGTACATATTCGATAAAACATCGGCGAGGCGTCCTGAAATCTTTTCGCGTCTTTTCAAGGTGCCACCGAGTATTGCCAGACAGAAATCGGTCATCAGCGCGAAGGCAGAACTCATACGCACCAGCTGGCGATAGTAATAGCGCGTTACCCTGTCACCCGGTGTGCGCACCAGGCGGGCAGATGTAATACCCATCCAGAATGTACGTACGATGTTGCTGAAGATAAAGCCCATGTGTGCGAACAGCGCTTTATCAAAATCCTTGAGGCCTCGTTTCTTGTCAGGGTTATGGAAGGCCTCGACTTCTTTTAGCAAAAACGGATGGCTGCGTAATGCGCCCTGGCCAAAAATTATCATGGTTCGCGTTAGAATGTTTGCACCTTCAACCGTGATGCCGACGGGTATCAACTGATAGCCACGCCCCAGAAAATTGTTCGGCCCCATACAAATGCCATGACCGCCATGGATGTCCATTGCGTGATTAACAACATCGCGCATGCGTTCCATGATCTGCTGTTTAACAATGCCTGAAACGACAGAAGGGACTTCTCCCTGATCAAGAGCGGACAACACCAGCAGCCGCGCGGATTCAATTGCATAGGTTTGTCCGCCGATCTGCGCCAGAACTTCTTCAACCCCTTCGAAGTAACCGATTGGTGTACGAAACTGTTTACGTATGCGTGAATAGCTGCCGGTATAGCGTGATGCCATTTTGCTTGCAGCCGTTCCCAATGCGGGTAGTGAAATTGCACGGCCATCAGCCAGGCACTCCATCAGCATGCTCCAGCCCTTGCCGATGTATTCTTCACCGCCAATGATCCAGTCGAGCGGTATGAATACGTCTTTGCCGCGAATGGGCCCGTTCATAAATGCCTGGTTGGCAGGGAAATGGCGTTTACCAACTTCAACACCTGCGGTATCGCGTTTCACCAGCGCCAGGGTAATACCCCTGTCTTCAACTTCACTGAGCAAATGATCGGGGTCGTATAACTTGAACGCAATGCCAAGCAAAGTCGCAACCGGCGCCAGTGTAATGTAGCGTTTCTCCCAGTTAAGACGAACACCAAGCACATCATCCTTGCCGTCAAAGCTGCCGAAACAGACAACACCGGTATCAGGCATGGCGCCGGCATCACTGCCAGCATCCGGACCGGTCAGGCCGAAGCAGGGCACATCTTCACCTCGGGCAAGACGTGGCAGGTAATAATCTTTCTGCTGCTGCGTGCCGTAGTGCATGAGCAGTTTGCCCGGTCCCAGTGAATTAGGAACCATCACGGTAACGGCTGTCGATCCACTCCGGCTGCCCAGCTTCATCACGACTTCCGAATGCGCCAGCGCTGAATAGCCCAGGCCGCCGTATTCTTTGGGAATAATCATTGCGAAGAAACCTTTGTCCTTGATGAACTTCCAGGCCTCCTCAGACAGGTCAAAATTTTCGTGGGTTACTTCCCAGTCATTCGTCATCCGGCATAGTTCCTCAACCGGTCCATCTATAAATGCCTGTTCTTCTTCAGTTAACCGGGGTGCGGGTATGGAACGGATCTTGCGAAAATCCGGATTGCCGCTGAACAGCTCACCTTCCCACCAGACATCACCGGCATCGAGTGCTTCCTGTTCAGTTTGCGAAATCGTCGGCATTGCCCTGGCCATGCCTTTGAATAATGGATTACTGATAAAATTCTTGCGCAACATCTGGAGATTCAAAGGAATAACGACGGCTGCATAAATGACCCATAACAGGGAAAGCGTGGTGGTGCCCACCCCGGGTACGTAATGCATGGCGCCAAGGCCAAGTGCAACAAGAACTGACCACAGCAGTAGTGAAATACGAAAGTAGACAGCTACAGCAGTGATGAGAATAAACAGTCCAATCCACATTAACATGGCTTTTCCTTTTTAAATCTTCTGTTGTTGTTTCAGGTTCTTTTCTTTATCTACTGGTTCCCCATCATCGCCAGATAATGCTTCGGGTTTATCCATACCAGTTTCTTCATTTTTTGCCGACATAGCATCCGGCTCCGTGTAACCGGTTTCAACCAGGTTCATATTTGATTTATCGACGACAAGACCGTCGCCAACGTCACTACAGTGCACGCCTGTACGGTCCCATGGCAGTTTTCGATACAGGGCCAGGTCATCAAGATCAAGTATCGGGTATTTAATAATTTCAAAGTAAGGCGAGTAATCGTAATCCGAGGGCGTAATCAACTTCGTGTTACGACGATACATTTTCAGTTGGCCGCTCTCATTCTGATGCAGGACAGGCCTGATCGGGAAGTGTACAGAAGCAAATGCTTCAGCCATCATTATTGAACATACGGTTTTTGTCGGTCGTCCAGCATTATGCTCAAACAGGCTGGATACCCAGCGCTTGGGTATCCACCAGTATGGAAACATAAAACGTGCAAGATCCATCACGTAACGCACATTGTAGTCGACGCCTAACTGATACACTGCATAATTGATGACCCCCTGGGCATCTTTGCGTGTCAGACCACTGGGACGGCAGATCCTTAAATGTTCACCCTTGTATTTATCCAGCTTTGTAACGATGGTGCCATGACCGAGGAGTGATTCTATGATCAGTTGTTCATCCGGTGCGAAACTGCAGAACTTTTCTATGCGCTTGCGAACATCCGGGTCATCGATATCATGCAGGCGGCCGATATACAGCATGGAGTGCGTCCAGATGCTTTGCGTCACTGCCTTGATGATGTCGGCAACATTGGAGCGGCCTTCAACGAGCAATACGTCGCCAGGTCGCAATTCATAACGCAACTTGTCGAAATCGGATAATGGGACCGTGGGATTATCGCCTTCGTAAGTCAGCCAGTTGACAGTTCGATTCCAGACAAAATCCCTGACTTTGTTAAACGGCCACAGCATAAAAGCCCGCCCTGATTAAAATCATATTATTCTAGTGTAGTGTTATGCTAAGACATTTGCCTTATTTGCGGGTTCATTTATTTCAATAAGCCGCTGTTTTTTTAGCATTACTTCTACATATTCGACGTATCTGTCAGCAAAACTCCCTGACCAGCGAAACAGCAGCATCCATCTTTTCCAGAGAAGTATAGAAGTGAGGTGAAAAACGTATTCCATTGCCGCGCATCGCACATAACACATTATGTTTTTGCAGATGGCGGTACAGCGACTCGGTGTCGGCATCCGTCTTCCTGAACAGCACGATACCGGCACGCCTGTTATCATCAAGCGGGCTCAGTATTTCGATATTGTCCAGAGCCGCCAGTTTATTTGCCAGCCAGGCAGACTTTTCCATGACCTGTCTTTCAATAGCCGCCATACCGATATCGAGCAACAGGCCAACGGATGCATGCAAGGCCACAATGCCTGTCATGTTCGGGCTTCCACATTCAAAACGCTGCGCGGTTTCGTTCGGCTGCCAGTCCTTTTTATTAAAGTCTGAAACATCCTGCACCATGTGCCAGCCATACTGTTTCAGCTCAAGCTGCTTGATGAGTGTCTTTCTGCAATAAAACAGGGCGCAGCCTTCAGGTCCGAGCATCCATTTATGACCATCGGCGACGACAAAATCCGCCTGGCAGGCCTGTACATCGAATTGCAATGCCCCAATCGACTGGATCGCATCGACGCAATACAGGGTGTCGGATTGTTTACAGGCATGACCCAGGCGGGCTAAATCGAGTCTCAAGCCGGTTGCGTACTGCACCGAGCTGCAACTCATTACACGTGTATTGCTGTCCATGGCATCAATCAGTGCCTGTTCCGGATTTTTAACGTTTGAAACCGGGATCAGTCGCGTTTCAACTCCCGTGCTTTCGAGGGATTGCCAGACGATACGATTTGACGGGAATTCTTCTGCAGGAATAACGATATTGTCGCCTGATTTCCATGGCAGGCCGTAGGCAATCAGTGACAGGCCTTCGGATGTGCTTTTCAGCAACGCGATCTCATCCGTTGACGGTGCGTTTATCAACTGAGCCAGGCGCTTGCGTAAGTCCTTTTCTCGAAGCAGCCATAAATCGTAGTCTTTCGAGCCCTGGCGGGCGTTCTCATCGGCAAATGCCTTAACCGCCTGTGCAGTCTGTGACGGCCAGGGTGCAACGGCTGCATGGTTCAGGTGAACGACATCATCATCCAGTTGAAAATAAGCTTGCATATCATCTCCCAATGAAGCATTTGCAGTTGAGTGACACACTGTTAATATGTGGTCCATGTAATTTTAGTGGCTCAAGTGTACACATGTCAGGAAAAGCATCAAACATCGGCGTACTGGTGGTCGACGACCATGACCTGGTCAGACACGGTTTCGCCAGTTTACTCGCGGCCCAGGACGGTATCGAAGTTGTTGCACAGGTAAGCAGTGGTGAAGCGGCGATTGAACAATGCCGACTGCATTACGAGGATATCGATGTCATCCTGATGGACGTCAATATGCCGGGGATTGGCGGTATCGAAGCCACCAGTCGTATCAGCAAGCAGTGGCCCGATATCGGTATTATCATCATCACAGTTCACGCAGATGGCCCAATACCCAAACGTCTGCTCAAGGGTGGTGCCAAGGGCTATCTCACCAAGGGAAATCATGTAGAAGAAAT
This sequence comes from uncultured Gammaproteobacteria bacterium, assembly GCA_937998645.1. Classification (GTDB taxonomy): domain Bacteria; phylum Pseudomonadota; class Gammaproteobacteria; order SZUA-229; family SZUA-229; genus JABDQW01. The sequence goes on along the minus strand of CALLCZ010000100.1, from coordinate 8,420 downwards.
GGTCGAAGCGATCAGGGACGTACACGGAGGTGGCCGGTATATTGCCAAGGACATTGCACAGCAACTCGCGCTTTCCATGCTGCCCGGCCAGGACAGCATCATCGACAGTCTGTCAAAAAGGGAATTGCTGATCCTGATGATGATTGCCCAGGGGCACAAAAATAATGAAATTGCCAAAACCCTCAATATCAGCCCGAAAACAGTCAGTACCTACCGCGCACGCCTGCACGAAAAGCTGGGGGTCAAGTCAGATATCGAAATGGTGCACCTGGCCATGAAACACGGTATCCTTGATGGAGATATATTCAATAATAACAAATATATATAGTATATATTTAAAGTTAATAATTAAGTAACTTCATGTCTAAATTCAATACAGACTGCGTTCAATGCGATCGCCTGGCCAGTTTTCTTGTTGATGTCCGCAACGATTACCCTGATTACTTTGCCAGGCCGGTTCCAGCTTTCGGCGACCAGGCAGCACCTTGCTGTATCGTTGGGCTCGCACCCGGCATGCACGGTGCTAATGCCAGTGGGCGGCCATTCACCGGTGACCATGCCGGTATCCTGTTATACCAGACCCTGCATAAATACGGCTTTGCGACAAAACCTGAATCCACTTCGGCAGATGATGATCTCGAGCTGATCAACTGCCGTATCACCAATGCGGTCAAGTGTCTGCCGCCACAAAACAAACCCGTCGCAGCTGAAATCAATACCTGTAATAACTGGTTGAGCGAAGAGCTTAATGCACTACCGGATAATTTCGTCATCATTGCCCTCGGCAGCATTGCACACAAAGCCGTCATTATGGGTTTTGGACTGAAACAGTCTGACTATAAGTTCGGCCATGGTGCAGAACACCCGCTCGACCGCGGTGTACTGATCGACTCCTACCACTGCAGCCGCTACAACACCCAGACAAAACGCCTGACAACCCAGATGTTCGAGGCCGTGTTCGCACGAGCTAAAGAAATACTGGAATAACCGCAGAGGCGCGGAGGCGCAGAGGATATTGATATTTTGTAGGAGCGACTTTAGTCGCGAATGTCGAGAATTCACGACTAAAGTCGTTCCTACGTAAACCTTATAAATCTCTGCGTCTCCGCGCCTCTGCGGTGAATAAACATTAGTTATAATCCCGCCATGCCCTTCGATTCCAAAGCCTTCCTCAAGTCCGTCACCGGCAAACCCGGCATTTACCGCATGTACAACGCCGAGGGCAAGGTGCTGTATGTCGGCAAGGCACGCAACCTGAAGAAACGCCTGCAAAGTTACTTTCGCAGCACTGGCCTGTCGCCAAAAACGGAACTGCTGATGTCGAAAGTAGCCGATATCGATGTCACTGTAACGCACACTGAAAGCGAAGCGCTGCTGCTGGAAAACAACCTGATCAAGGAATACCTGCCGCGCTACAACGTCCTGTTGCGTGATGACAAGAGCTACCCGTATATCTACATATCAGACAAGGATAAATACCCGCGTATCGATCTGCATCGCGGCGCCCGCAAGAAACCTGGTCGCTACCTGGGCCCGTATCCAAACGCAGGTGCGGTGCGTGAAACCATCAACCTGTTACAGAAAACCTTTCGCATCCGTCAATGTGAGGACAGTTATTTCAGAAACCGCTCTCGTCCTTGCTTGCAGTACCAGATCAAGCGTTGTACCGCACCCTGCGTCAACCTGATCTCGGAACAGGCCTACCGCCAGGACATTAAACATGCACTGCTTTTTCTTGAAGGCAAAAGCAGCCAGATTATCGAAGAACTGGTCGCTTCCATGGAAAAGGCGGCGAAAAAAAGGAATTATGAAAAAGCCGCAGTCTACCGGGACCAGATCAGCAACCTGAAGGTAATCACCGAGCGCCAGCATGTCAGCGCAGAAAAAGGCGACATCGACATCATCGCCTGTGCAACAGAAGGCGGACAGGCCTGCATACAGGTATTTTATATTCGCAACGGGCTCAACCTGGGCAATCGCAGCTATTTTCCATCATTGCCGGAAGCCATGGACATCCCGGATATCCTGGCCGCATTCATGCCGCAGTTCTACCTGGGCAGGGAAGTTCCGGTTAACATCATTCTGTCATCCAGACCGACGGATGCAGGACTGATACAACAAACACTCAGTGAAAAAGCAGGTAGAAAGATCACCCTGAGCACCAGTGTGCGTGGTGAACGTGCCAGGTTTCTTGAAATGGCATTGAACAACGCGCGGCAGGCACTCACATCACGCCTGTTATCGCGCACCGGTTTACTACAGCGATTCGAAGCCCTGCAGGAAGCCCTGCAGCTGGAATCCGTTCCGGAAAGGCTGGAATGTTTTGATATCAGTCATACACAGGGCGAGGCAACCAATGCTTCCTGCGTGGTGTTGACCCAGGAGGGCCCTTATAAAAGTGATTATCGACGTTATAACATCAGGGACATTACACCCGGTGATGATTATGCAGCCATGCGCCAGGCACTGCGGCGCCGCTATAAAAAAACAAAAGATGATGAAGACAGCCGAAAACTGCCGGACGTACTGTTTATCGATGGCGGCAAGGGGCAGTTGCGCCAGGCCGTAGAGGTCTTCGATGAGTTCGGAATCAGCAGCGTGCTTCTGGTCGGCATCGCCAAGGGAGAAGGACGCAAGGCAGGCCTGGAAAAACTGGTGTTCAGTGATGGCCGCCCCGAGCTTCATCTCGATGCTGAATCATCAGCTTTGCACCTGATACTGCAGATCCGTGATGAAGCCCACCGTTTTGCGATCAGCGGCCACCGCGCGCAGCGTGCCAAAAAGCGCACACAATCACCACTAGAGGATATCGCCGGACTCGGGCCCAGGCGCAGGCAGACCTTGCTCAAGCATTTTGGCGGATTACAGGGTATTACCCGCGCAGGGGTGGAGGATCTTGCTAGAATACCGGGTATCAGTAATAAACTGGCACAGGCAATTTATGGCCGGTTTCACGTAAACGATTAGACAGATTTACTAGAATTCATAATGATTAACGTCCCGAATACACTCTCCACGGTTCGCATTGCGCTGATCCCGGTATTTGTCTATGTGTATTACCTGCCTTACGACTGGTCTCACATCGCAGCAACGGCGCTATTCAGCATTGCCGCCATTACTGACTGGTTTGATGGTTACCTGGCGCGAAAACTGGGCCAGCAGTCACATCTCGGCGCAATACTTGATCCGCTCGCCGACAAGCTCATGGTGGTTGTCGTTCTGATCCTGCTGGTTGCAGATAACCCGCAGAATAACTGGCTGCTGTTCTCAACGGTGATCATCATTACACGGGAAATCTTTATCGCCACCTTGAGAGAATGGATGGCAGAGCAGGGCGAGGGCGCCAAGGTGGCTGTTTCCTTTGCGGGCAAAATCAAAACGGCGGTACAAATGGTCGCGTTGGGATTCCTGATATTCAAGCACGACCTGATGGGCCTGCCGATATACCTGATAGGCATCATCCTGCTGGTATCAGCGGCTTTGCTGACAATGCTATCGATGATCAACTACATTTACGCAGCAAAAGACACCATCAAAAATTCACACTGATACCACATAAGTCCATATAAACCTTGACAGAACGGTCCTCACCGCTAGAATACCCGTCTGTTTAAAGCACGCGGGAATAGCTCAGCTGGTAGAGCACAACCTTGCCAAGGTTGGGGTCGCGAGTTCGAATCTCGTTTCCCGCTCCAATTTTTTGTTGAAGCCCTGTTAGCCCGGAGCTTGCGTTAGATCACATGATGATCGCGTTTAGATCGAAGTTCACATGTGAATTTTCGACTGAATTAATAGCCTTAGCTATTGATGACTGAGAAAATTAGCATGTGGGCTGCGAGATGAATGTGAGGGCATGTCAGCTAACGCAAGCTCCGGGCTTCAACAGGGCTTTTTCGTTTTTACAGCGGTTAAAATACCATGTAAAAAGATGTGTACGCTCAACAATTGAGCAGGCACCATAAGCAGCTTGAACAGGCGGAATGGCAGAATGGCTATGCAGCGGATTGCAAATCCGTGTATCTCGGTTCGACTCCGGGTTCCGCCTCCATACATTTCTCATGACCTTAAGGCCCGGGTGGCGAAATAGGTAGACGCAAGGGACTTAAAATCCCTCGGTGGAAACACCGTGCCGGTTCGATTCCGGCCCCGGGCACCATATAACCCTCCAGCCCCTTTATTACTGATTGTTGCCATCTGGAAAATCATTATTCATGCAGTTGATTCGGCTATCCTGCAATTGCTCTCACAATATCACTGGCACCTTCGAGCTCCCTGACGCGTGTCCATAATGTTTCGGGCCTGTTATCAAAAACATCCAGCAGTTGTTCTGCCGTCAGCCAGAGCAATTCGCGTCTCTTCTTGAAACGGCCGTGTTTATCTTCCGCCCAGGCTGTATTCATTTCATCGGGTTCCCTGTAATCGACCTCAACGAAGTATGTTTTCCAGTCACGGGGTTTATCAGCGTCCACACTGCCTCTTCTGCACCACCACTGTGGATGTAGCCTTTGCGTGTTCTCGATCAATTGCAGCATCAGTTGATATTGCGATTCGATCTGCGTTCGAGCATCGTTACAAACATTGCAGTTGTCCGCAAAAAACAGCGCTTCGGTTTCTTCAACGAATTCCCTGGCGGCCGTTTGATATTGAGTTTCTCCTGCCTGGCTTCCACCGCCGAAATCCACAAGAAGGCCGGCTCTTCTTCCACTGAAGGTTTTGTGGAATAGAAAACAGGTGGTGCCATCGACCCATGCATAAGGGATCACACCTGCGCCTGTTTTAATACCCATCTGCAGTACTCCGAAAAATATTCGTTATCCACCATAAATGAACAGCTTACAGCAGGAAACGTGACGGCTGTGTAGGAAAAGTCGTTTCAGAACACGATTTTTCCAACGATATATCCGTTATGCCGGCCTAAATATTCGTCATCACGGCTACGATTGTCATGTTTTATTCCCACACCCCGATCCTCTACCCGTGGGATAGGGGAATCGGCACTTTGGCTACTCGACACGGTTTTCGCGGCAAAACCTGAGAGACAAGCCCCGCCCGCTTTGACGGAAATCAACTATAGTTAAGAAAGGGGATTAAACATGTGAAATAAGTGTCTTTGCCTGATACGATGATCAATTCGAGCTTGAGTTGGTCATCTGGCAAGCGCCCGGCTGTGCCGGAGGTCATAACTACTCCTAAAACCATACTACTATAACACCGCGAGAATGCTGATTATCGGTATAGAGTGATGCAGGAACTGATAGCATTTTATGAGTCACTTGATCTCAGTCCCGACGACTGGGAGCTGATTTTTCGTGGCATTTTACAGGCTGTACTGCTTCTTTCTTCCGCTATGTTCTCCGGCTCTGAAACTGCACTTTTCTCGCTCAGCCGTATCGATCTGCAGAAACTCAGGCAGACTCGTGATACGCGTTCAGAAAGCATTCATGCGATGCTCGATGAACCCAGGCGACTCATCATTTCGATCCTGTGCGGCAACGAACTGGTCAATATCGCTTCAGCCGTCAATATGACGGGCATTCTGCTCCTGCTGTTCCCGGCAGAGGATGTCGGCTGGATCAACATCGTCATTATGGTGCCTTTATTACTGCTGATCGGCGAGGTGACACCGAAGACGATTGCCGTCAATTTCCCCATCAAGTTTTCAACCCGGGTGACGGCACATTTTCTACCTCGCTGGATGATCCTGATAACACCTTTGCGCGAGGCCATACGACTGATAGCAGACCGTATCACCTCCTTTGTTGTCGGAGACGAAGTCAGCAGAGAAAATATCCTGCAGCCTGACGAACTGCGCACCCTGCTGGAAGAAGGTGAAGAAACAGGCATCATCGATGCCACTGAGCGTGTGCTGATCGACAACGTGCTTGAAGCTGCGGAAACCGATATCTCACGCATTATGACGCCGGGGCCCCGTATTCTGTTTCTCGATGCTGATCTGCCGGTAGAGGAAATCATCGATGAATTCCGTCGACTGCGCCATCCCCGAATTCCTGTTTACCAGGGGCACTGGGATAACGTGATCGGTTTCATCCACTCGGAAGATATCATGCGGATCGTTCGAGGCGTCCGTGAACTGTCCGAGGTCACACTGGACATGATAGTCAAACCCGCCCATTTCGTTCCGCCGACGAAAAAAGTAGACGAGATGTTCGACTATTTTCAGCACCACAACACACGTGTTGCCATTATTCTGGGTGAATACGGCGAGGTACTCGGCATCGTAACCATGAAGGACGTGCTGAAATTCATCTTTGGCGAGATTTCCGGAAAGATGGTGGGTACCGAGTACTATGAAGAAGAGGATGAAAACAGCTATACCGTACCCGGCGACATGCGTCTGACCGATTTCAACAATCTGACCAACTTTGATATCGAAGATCCGGTGATGGCCACGATTGGCGGTGTCGCATTCAGGCTTTTCGACCGCCTTCCGTTAGTAGAAGACAAGATTTCTTACGAGGGATTTGAATTTATCGTCAAGGAACTGAAAGGATTGCGCATCAGCAAGATCAAGGTGCAAAAGACGCCTGCCCGCAAAAAATCCGAAGCAGAGGCTGGCCTGACAGAGGAACAGTTAGCCGAACAGGATGGAACTTCAGCTGACCTGAAACGGAAATCAAAAACGGATGACACGCAGAAGCGAAAGAAGAAAAAGAAGAAAAAGACGAAGATTTCGGAAAAGCAACTAACGGATAAGCAGAAGGAGGGCGACAATGGACTGGCTGACTGAAATCCTGCTGATCGTCATTTTCCTGATCCTGAAAGGATTCTTCTCCGGCTCCGAGATTGCCATGGTGAACTCGGACAAACTCAAGCTGAAACATCAGGCCAAGATGGGCAACCGTGGCGCAAAACTTGTGTTGAAGCTGTTCAAGACGCCGGATGTCATCCTGGGCACCACGCTGGTAGGCACTAATGTGGCCACGGTTATTATTTCCACCCTGGGTGCGCTGATCTTTATCGACTTGTTTGGTGCATCGGGTGACCTGATTTCCGTTATCGTGATGACGCCCGTGCTGTTGATCCTGGGTGAAGTCGTGCCAAAAAGCGTGTTTCAGCAAAAAGCTGACACGCTGGTCAGCAGCCTGATATACGTGTTGCGCTTTTTCTCTTATCTGTTCTACCCGCTGATTTTTGTCTTCAGCCGGGTGGCACGCTTCGGTACCCGTATAGCCGGCGGCGGTGACACACCGCAGAACATGTTCATTACCCGCGAAGAGATTCGCTCACTGCTGGATATCTCCGAGAGTGCATCCGATCCGTCAACCATCGACCGCAAGCGCATTCGACGCATCATTCGCTTTGCGGATACCACAGTCGGTGAAGCGATGATTCCACTCGCCGATGTCGTCGGTTTCAATGAGACCCGTGATATGAAAGAGGCGATACGCATCGTTCTGAAGCACGGCTATAACCGCTTACCGGTCTACCAGAGAAACATTACCAACGTTAAAGGCATACTGACCCTGAGCACATGGGATTTGATGAATCCGGATCTGCCGAATCGTTCGATTAGCGACTATGTGAGTGATACCCTCTATCTGTCGCCGAAACAGACGATTGACAGAGCACTGCCCAAGTTACAGGCAAGAGATGATCATATGGCCGTGGTGGTGGACGAATTTGGATCCGCAGTTGGCATTCTCACCATGGAAGACGTGTTTGAAGAAGTTGTTGGCGAAATCGACGTGGGTTATGACTTCGATGAATATCATCCTAAAAAGCGCATTTACATCGAGCATGTCGATGAGAATACGCATCTGATGAGCGGGCGCATGCCGATTTCTGAAATCAACGATATTTTATACGCCCAGTTCCCCGTTGAAGAGGCACACAGCATAGGAGGACTCATTGTCACCCGCTTGCGCAATATTCCAAAGAAAGGCGACACGATAGAAGAACAGGGTTACAAGATTACCGTTATCGAAGCTGACAGCCGCTCGGTCATCAAGGTGAAAATGGAGCGCTTATAACGGCCCCACCAGGTTCTCTGCGCCTCTGCGAGAAAATCAATTATTTTGAATAGATGCGTTGTGGAGCCGAGGGCAAAACATTCTGTATGACGCACCCCGCGCACCGATACTCACATGCTGTTATCATTACGCCATGATGACTGAAAAACATTACAGATTCACACCGATCACTGTCCTGGCTTTATCTGCAATAGGTTTCGGATGTTCTTCGACCAATGTGAAGCACGATCTGACTGAATGCACAGAACCACGCCCCGAGATCTGCACCATGGACTACACACCGGTGTGCGGCCTGCAGCGTGTATCCGGCGAGGAGCAATGGAAAACCTACTCAAACGCCTGTACGGCATGTTCCGATTCCACTGTGATCGGTTATGTGAAAGACGCGTGTGCGGCTAGTGAAAAATAGTCCCCCTGTCTGAAGAGCCT
>CALLCZ010000099.1 GCA_937998645.1 uncultured Gammaproteobacteria bacterium | reverse complement strand
ATGAATTTTAGATTGGAATCACGCAATGCCTGTTCAGGATTCACATCAAGATGGCGTGAAAGATTGACACAGGCAAACAGGATATCACCCAGCTCATCTGCGATTCTTTCCTGGTTATTCTCGTGCTCTATCTCGGCCTTCAGCTCGCCGATTTCTTCCTGCAGCTTGTCGAACACAGGCGCAACATCTTCCCAGTCGAAACCATGATGCGCTGCCCGCTTCTGCAGCTTTGACGACCAGCGCAAAGCAGGCATGGTTGATGCGATGCCATCAAGCACGCTCTTTTGTTTTAGTTCTTTGGCCTGACGCTCGTTTTTCTTTTGCTGCTCCCAGGCACGATGTAATTCTTCATGACTTCCAGCCACCTCATCGCCGAATACATGCGGATGCCGGCGGACCAGCTTTTCACTGATCGCCCGGGCAACATCGTCGAAGTTGAATTCGCCCAGCTCTTCTGCCATGTGCGCATGAAACACAACCTGGAACAGCAGGTCTCCGAGTTCATCCTTGAGATCATGCATATCCATGCGCTCGATGGCATCGGCCACTTCATAGGCTTCTTCAATCGTATAGGCAGAAATCGTCTTGAATGTCTGCTCGATATCCCACGGACAGCCTTTCTCCGGATCGCGCAGTGCGGCCATGATTTCAAGCAAGCTATCGATCTGCCCTGTTTTGTCAGACATCACACATCTCCATAAAAAAAGGCGAGTCACCCCGCCTTTTTTTACTGTTTAAGCAATTACATCAAAACGCAAAGCGCACGCCAATATGCGCATTGTCATCCATTTTATATTTCAGGCCTGTATCCAGCTCGACTTCCAGCACCCTGTAACCGACATAGGCACGCGCACTCGGCGTCACTTCAAGCTCCAGTGCAAAGCGGTATTCAACAAGGCCATCAAAATCGGAAAAACTGGTCACGCTCGGCGCCCAGAAACCTTCAGCCAGAATAGCGATCGGCGTACTTGATGGAAACACATAGCGCAAATTACCACCTACAGCGATGGCACCACCACTTGGCTCGCTGTTATTCGGGTTGGTCGCTGTCAGATCAATCCTGCCCCCATAGGCTTTACCACCCACACCAAAATGCAGTGCACGCACATCACCTGTGCCGCTGCCCGAAACCACGATGGATCCATTGACCAGGAAATCATCATTTTCATTAATAAACAGGCCAATACCTATATCGGCGCCACCATAACCAAATGTGGAATTTTGTGTCAGAAAAGTGACTTCTGCTGTTTCACTACTGAGTTTAAGATCAAGCCCGGCTGAAACAGCGTTTGTTGTGGGCAGTAAGGTCGCGATTATTATCAATGCTTTTCTAAGCATATTTTATTATTACCTCTTTTTTCTTGGTGAAACCTGAAATCAACCAATCCCTGTTGTGAGCGAATGATAGCAGCTCGAACACAAATATGCCTCATCCTTGTAACATCCACCCGCTTCTCGCGTGTGATAAAGTAGACCCTATTTCATAGTCTCAGTTCATCTATCCTTGATATGAAGCACAAATCCATTTGCCTACTTGGCGGGACAGGTTTTGTCGGTAAATATATAGCCGGCCGACTGGCCTCCTCAGACAAACATGTTCGAATCCTGACCAGAAACCGCAACAACCACCGCGACCTGCTGGTGCTTCCAAACGTGGAGCTGATTGAAACGGACGTGTTTGATAGCACCCAACTGAAAAAACATATCGAAGGAATGGATGCTGTTATAAACCTGATCGGCATACTCAACGAAAAGCAGCACAATGGTGACGGCTTTCGCAAGGTGCATGTTGATCTGCCAAAAAGCATCCTCGACGCATGTCTTAAATTACACATTCACCGAATCATACACATGAGTGCGCTTAATGCGGACGCCAACCAGGGGCCAAGCTTTTATCTTCGCACCAAGGGCGAAGGCGAGAATGCGCTGCATACCTTTTCCAGTGACCGCCTGGCAGTAACCAGCTTCAGACCGTCCGTAATATTCGGCCCGGGTGACAGCTTTTTCAACCGCTTTGCCGGCTTATTGAGGCTTACACCCTTTGCTTTTCCGCTAGCCTGTGCGAATGCGCGCTTTGCACCCGTTTATGTCGGCGATGTTGCCGATCGTTTTGTTCGGGCGCTCGATGACAAGTCCACCTTTGGCAAGCATTTTGATTTATGCGGGCCCGAACAATACTCGCTGAAACAACTGGTTGAATACACCGCCACAACACTTGGCCTGAACAGGCATATCATTGCGCTACCCGATTTCATCAGCAAAATGCAGGCACACACACTGGAGTGGTTTCCAGGCAAACCTTTCTCGCTTGATAACTACAATTCATTGAAAATCGACAGTGTCTGCCAGCAGGGTGCACATGAGCCCACATCGATCGATATGACCGTGCCGTCCTATCTTGGCAGCAACAACAGGCAGACCGAGTATGACGCCCTGCGCAAAATTGCTCGCCGACTTTGAATAATCCGGTTGGCAGTAACCGGTCATACGCTGTTTGCACAAGATCCTGCCAGCATAGCGCCATACAGCCAGTGTAATAATTACCCGCCTAGCCGTTCAGTAATTTTCCTGGCAGCATCCTGAACCAGTTTTACCCACTCATCTTTACGGCGCTCAATCGGTGCAGAAATTGATAAGCCACCAACAACATTATTACTACCGTCGTATAACAGCACACCGATACAACCCACACCCTCCTCTGCTTCCTCATT
>CALLCZ010000098.1 GCA_937998645.1 uncultured Gammaproteobacteria bacterium | reverse complement strand
AGAAAACTGACCGGTTTCAGATAACCGCCTGAAGCGATCACCGCATAGGCGCGTGCCAGCTGTAAAGAGGTAACAGATACACCGTAGCCGAAGGCAAGTGTTGCGCGTTCAAAATCGTTGTTTAACGCATTATCCGACAGGCGACCGGCGGCCTCTCCCGGAAAACCACTTCCGGTATCAGCACCAAACCCCAGCTTCTGATACATGCCCCACTGTTGTTCAGCATCCAGTGACAGGGCGATCTTGCTGATACCCACATTGCTGGACTTCATAATCACACCGGCAACATCGAGATCGCCATAATTATGGGTATCGCGAATCGTATTCCCCATCACCTGCATATACCCAGGACCGGTTTCCACCTTGTAGTAATCGCGCCAGCGGCCGCTTTCCAGAGCAGCGGCGACAGTCAAAGGCTTCATGGTCGAGCCTGGCTCGTAAACATCGGTCACCGCGCGATTACGCATCGAGCTCGGGCGCAGCTGGCTCCTGTCATTGACGTTGAATGACGGCTGGTTTGCGATAGCCAGCACTTCACCACTATCGACATCAAGCACGACAGCGGAACCTGCAACCGCATTATGTTTCAGCACCGCAGCTTTCAACGTCCTGTAGGTTAAATACTGCAAACGCTTATCGACACTCAAGCGTACCGGCTTGCCGGGCTCGGATGAACTGATGCGTTTGACATCGTCAACCGCACGCCCCAGCCGGTCTCTAATGACCTGTTTGCGACCCGGTTCGCCTTTGAGCCATTCATCAAATGCAAGCTCGATGCCTTCCTGCCCATTGTCATCAATATCTGCGAAACCAATGACGTGTGCGGCAACCTCACCTGCAGGATAATAGCGACGGTATTCATCCTGCAATGCGATACCCTTGATGTTCAGCTGCAGGACCCTGCTTGCCAGTTCCGGTGAAACATGGCGTTTCAGGTACATGAATTCACGATCATTATAGGTAGCAATTTTTTTCTTCAGACTTGACGTATCGGTCGAAAGCAGCTTCGCGAGCTTTTTCAGGCTTGCTGCTTCCGCTGAAAATTCCTGCGGATTCAACCAGATACTTTTTACCGGCGTGCTGATCGCCAGCGGTTCACCGTTGCGGTCAACAATATCACCGCGATTCGCAGGTATGGTGACATGACGCAATTGCCTGGCTTCGCCCTGCTGTTCAAAAAACGCGCTGTGCAGTACCTGCATATCCAGTGCGCGCCCCGCGATCACAACCACGAAGCAGACAAACGCAATCAGCACGGTCAGGCGACGCCAGGGCATCAGCGCCTTGCCGCGTTTAATCTGACTACCGGTTTTCATCGTGGTTTTCATGGTTTGATGAACGCAACCTGTTCAGCATCTGGAATCACCATATCCAGCTTGTTCCTTGCAATTTGTTCGATACGGCCATGATCGGACCATGCGCTCTGCTCCAGCTGCAGACGACCCCATTCAGTATTCAGGCTAACCACCTCTTTATTGAGCGCCTGCAATTCGACAAAAAGTTTGCGTGTTTTATGCTTGCTGTACACCAGGCCGATAGCCGTCGCCATCACCAGAACAAACAATATCGTCAATATAGAAAGAATGCGCTGTCGCTCACTCATAACACCCGCTCCAGAACCCTTAACCGCGCACTGCGTGCACGTGGATTTCTTTTTATTTCTTCTTCGCAGGGCACGCAGGGCTTACCTGCCAGCCTGAAGGGAACCACAATATCCGTACTCATTACCGGCAAACCCGCCGGCAATGACGGCGGGTTTGAAATATTACGCATGAATCGCTTCACGATCCGGTCTTCAAGAGAATGGAAGCTGATCACTGCAAGCCTTCCAGCCACCGCCAGCACAGAAACAGCGGCTTGCAGGCCTTCTTCCAGGGCCTGCAACTCTTCATTTATATAAATTCGTATTGCCTGAAAACTGCGCGTTGCCGGATGCTTGTGTTTCTCATATCCGGGAACCGCGTTTACAATAATCTCGGCCAATTGCCTGGTGTCCGTGATTTCCATATCATTTCTGCTCTCGATGATTGCCTTTGCAATGCGTCGCGCCGATTTCTCCTCGCCATACTTTCTCAATACATGCGTCAGCTCATCCAGACCCACCCTGGAAATCCACTGCATCGCACTCTCGCCTTCCTCGGTATTCATGCGCATATCCAGCGGGCCTGAACGGGAAAAGCTGAATCCGCGCGCTGCGTCATCCAGCTGCGGCGATGACACACCCAGGTCCATGAGCACACCGTCTACCTTCTTGTCCAAACCACGCTCAGCAACCATGTTCGCTACCTGCCTGAAGTTGCAATGAATAATTTCTATTCGCTTGTCCTTGCTGAACCGCTGGCGACCGTACGATACCGCGAGCGGGTCCTGGTCAAATGCCAGTAATCGCCCGTTATCGTTCAAACGCTCAAGAATCGCTGCTGAGTGTCCTCCCCGGCCAAACGTTGCATCCACATAAATGCCATCAGCCTTGATGTTGAGTGCGTTGGTTGCTTCTTCTAGTAATACCGGCTGGTGTTCAAAATCCGATTCCATTCGGATTAAAGCGATAATTCTTCCAGCGCAGCCGGAAGATCATCATCACCATTCTTCACGCTCTCAACCCATTCTCCCTGGCTCTCATTCCATGTATCCTCGTTCCAGATTTCGAATTTTTTTCCCTGTCCGATAAGAACAGTTTTTTTATCCAGTCCTGCAAATTCGCGTAACATGGCCGGAAGCAGAACTCTGCCCTGGCTGTCGATTTCACATTCAGTGGCGTAACCAATCAGCAGACGCTGTAATAAGCGTGCCTGCTTGTTGAGGCTGGGCAGACTAACCAGCTTGTTTTCGATGATTTCCCATTCAGGCAACGGGTAGACGAGCAGACAATGATCACGATCGACCGTAATGACAATACGACCACCGCAAATCTCGAGCAAACGCTCGCGATAGCGCGATGGCACGGCCATTCTGCCTTTGGCATCAAGCGTAAGATTGTTGATCCCCCGAAAATTCATCCTCTGGCCTTTTCTCCACAAAAACCCACATTACCCCACATACCTACACTATAGGTATCAATTCCCCACACTGTCAAGTATTTTGAGGCTTAAATCAGTAAGAAAAATGCCTTATCTCACAGCAACTTAGCTATGAAATCGAAGAACATGGAACAAGGGATTTTTTTACTATTTTTTAAATCATCGGCTTGTTCATAAAAGCTGACAATCTACTTTAAGTTTGGCCGCTACAGGCCGGGGTATGAATTTTTGAAATGACTCTGAATGAGATCCATTCGTGAAGAAAAGTGGGAGTCGGCCGATAAGCCGGGTTCTGTCGTTGAGCAGTCATTCATCTGGGATGCTCGTCACCGAGCACCTCGAGCAACCTACCCGGGAACAGTGCGGACCACACCAGTGTTCCCCTATTTGGTCTTGCTCCGGATGGGGTTTACCCTGCCATGCCTGTTACCAGCCATGCGGTGCGCTCTTACCGCACCATTTCACCCTTACCCCGCGAAAGCGAGGCGGTATATTTTCTGTGGCACTTTCCGTAGGCTCTCACCCCCCAGGCGTTACCTGGCATCCTGTCCTGCGGAGCCCGGACTTTCCTCCCCAACCGGGCACGAATACCCGACTGGAGCGACTGCCTGGCCAACTCCCGAAACCAATATAACAGATATGCACGATCACGTGCTTATGAATACACCCCGGATAATCAACACGAGCTACTGATGCAATGCTGTCAGTACAGCAAACTGTGTACGGTGATTTCATCCTGGGCCCGGCGTATCATCTGACCCACAGTTCGATTTAGAAAATGCTGACTCGAGAGAAATGGAAAAACTTTACGTCGACGCGAGTCGAGCAGCATGCAGGCACGAACCAGCTGTTCATGCTCTGCGTCAACCTTGCGACCACGTATGACAGCATCGAGCGCACGCTTCCTGTTTCCAGTATGCCATTCAGCACAGGCAAGATTCAGAAAAACATCAGCATCCACGGCTTCAGAACTTGCAGCATCCCGGCATAACAGCAAGCCATTGCGATCCGATATCATCACCTGTGCGAGCCCAAGATGGGAGGCAAGCCGGTTATAAAACACATGGTGCTCATCCATTGACTTCATCACTTCTTTAAATGCACGCTCAGCAGCTTTGTAATCCTTTGCCTTGAATGCATCACGACCTTTATCGAATAATTCTGTGTTCATCGATCAAATTTACTTCTGAGCCGGCTATTAGGCAAGTAGACTACTCTGATTAGCCTGGCTTTGCATTGACACAAGCAGCGGCTTGCATATTTAATCAACGATTAACACTCTATAAGGTCCCTCATGTCCTGGATCCAGGTTTCGGTAGCCGCTACCGATAATAATTACCAGCTGGTTGAAGATACCCTGCTGTCTCTCGGCGCGCAGTCAGTCACATTCAAGGACGCGGCAGACAATCCCATACTGGAACCAAAACCCGGGGAAACACCGTTATGGAAGAGCGCCATTGTCACCGGCCTGTTCGATGACAGGCATAAAGCGGAAATTCTGCGCGAACAAATCAGGCAACATCTCGATAACGACAGGCTGGAAATTGAAATAGCTTCCCTGCCGGACCAGGACTGGGCACGTGCATGGATGGATGCATTCAAACCCATGCAGTTTGGCAAGCGACTGTGGGTATGCCCGAAGCATATAGAGCCGCCCGATCCACTTGCAGTCAACTTGCGCCTTGACCCCGGACTGGCATTCGGCACGGGCACACATCCAACGACATCGCTCTGCTTGAGCTGGCTCGATACCCATGTCTCCAAACAATCCGGCTACCGAAACGTGCTGGACTATGGCTGCGGCTCTGGAATTCTGGCTGTTGCAGCGATTATGCTCGGGGCGGAATCGGCCGACTGTGTCGATATCGATGAGCAGGCATTACAGGCAACCCGGGACAACGCAGAAGCCAATCAGGTATTAGCCCGGATCAACACATACCAGCCACCAGAGCTTGATGCCAATAGTGAATACGAGCTGGTGCTGGCAAATATTCTTTCCGGCCCTTTGACCGAACTGGCCCCCGTGCTGGCGCAACACTGCCGCCCGGGCGGCGATATCGTGCTATCCGGCATCCTGTCCGATCAGGCCGAAGCTGTGCGCATGGCTTACAGCGAATTTTTTAATATGACCACTACGGAAACACTGGATGACTGGGTACTGCTGCATGGAACACGCAAGGCATGAGCCACACCCCTGCTGACAGATATGATTCAACGCAAAGACGCTAAGGCGCAAAGAGCGCAAAGATACAACAAAAATTTTTTCACCGCAGAGGCGCAGAGACGCAGAGAAAACTTAAGGTAACGTAGGAGCGGTTTTAGTCGCGAATCAGCTGAAATTAAACCGGAATCTGTTCGCGGCTAAAGCCTCTCCTACAAAAAAACAAAAACCTCTGCGCCTCTGCGCCTCTGCGGTTAATAAAGAAACCTCTTTGCGCCCTTCGCGTCTTTGCGTTAAGCGAATTTGCCGCATCTGCATCACATGCAATATGAGTCTTGCGACACTCTGTGCTAAGGTCTGACCATGCAAGCTGAATGCCCTAATTGCAATACATTGTTTCGCGTCACTGAAACCCAGCTGGATATGGCTGATGGCATGGTTCGTTGCGGATTCTGCAAGGAAGTTTTCAACGCCCGGATAGCGAATGATCTTCAGTCTGACGAGGACCAACTGCATGCCTTCGAAGATACACCACCGGAACACACGCAACAGCCGGAGCTAACCCGGCGAATCGAAACAGGGCATGAATCATTTTTCCCCGGCGAAGCAGGCGACATCGTGCCCGATGAATTCAGGGCCGGGGCTGATGCCAGACACTATTCCATGCTTGCCACCGTTAGCTGGAGCCTGGCAATACTTGTACTCATCGCCGCCCTGGCAGCTGAATACATCTGGTTTAACCAGCCGGAGCTGATGCTGAACCCGCGCATGGAGCCGCTGACGGCAAAACTGTGCGGGCTGACCGATTGTCAGCACCTGCAAATGCGCGACCCGTCGAAGATCGAGATGATCAGTCGCAATGTCTATACTCATCCAAACGAGAAAGCGGCCTTGATGGTCAGCACCACGCTGGTCAATCACGCTTCCTATGCACAGCCTTACCCCGATGTACAAATCGATTTTTCCAACGTAAGAGGCGAACTGGTCGCATCCCGACGATTCATCCCTGAAGAATACCTGCAAACAGATAGTGAACAAGTAAGCCTGCTTCAATCCGGGAATCCAGTCACATTCGGGCTGGAAATCATTGACCCCGGCAAAGAGGCAATCACTTATGAGTTCAGTTTCCATTAATTCAACGTGAATTATAATGCGCCCATGAAAATCGGCCCTTATCAATTACCGAACCGGTTAATCCTGGCGCCAATGGCCGGTGTCACAGACCGCCCGTTCCGCAGCCTGTGTATACGCATGGGTGCAGGCATGGCTGTTTCCGAAATGGTGACCTCGAACAAACAGCTCTGGCATACTCGCAAGACCCGTCTGCGTCTGGACCATTCAGGTGAACAGCTACCGCGCAGTGTACAGATAGCGGGTACAGATCCACTGCAAATGGCCGAGGCTGCAAAATTCAATGTTGATCGAGGTGCTCAAATCATCGATATCAACATGGGCTGCCCCGCCAGAAAAGTGTGTAACGTCATGGCCGGATCGGCGCTGATGAAAAACGAATCACTGGTTGCAAATATTCTTGACGCCGTCGTCAATGCCGTTGATGTCCCTGTCACATTAAAAACCCGTACCGGCTGGGATCCTGAAAATAGAAATGCTGTGGACATCGCACGTATTGCCGAGTCTGCAGGCATACAGGCACTGGCCGTACACGGCCGTACACGCGCCTGCGGCTATCAGGGCGAAGCCGAGTACGAAACCCTCAAGGCGGTCAAGTCCGCTGTCAACATACCTGTCATTGCCAACGGCGACATAGACAGCCCCTCAAGGGCAGCAGAAGTTTTAAAACTTACCGGCGCGGACGGCCTCATGGTCGGGCGTGCCGCCCAGGGCAACCCGTGGATATTCCGTGAGATTAACCACCTTCTGGAAAATGGAAATATATTAGCCCCGCCATCACTGGATGAGGTGCAGAATGTGTTGATTAATCACCTGGAAAACCTGTATGATTTTTATGGTAGTTATATGGGTGTCCGTATTGCACGCAAACACATCGGCTGGTACTGCAGGCATCACCCAAATACTGATCTGTTCAAACAACAAATAGTTCGAGTTGAGTCGACATCAGAGCAACTCGATCTTGTTACTGAATTCTTCAGCAATTCAACAGGAGGATTACTGGCGGCATGAGCGACAACGTCAACGTTATTGAAGACACAGTTACCAACAGGGATGACAACCAGGGAATCGCACAACTCTACCATGCAGTGAAGCATTCCATTCGACGGTATCTGTACGAACTGGATGGAACCCAGCCGCACGACATGTACGACCTGGTGTTAAAGCAGATCGAACAGCCGTTATTCGAAGCGATTCTGGAGCACACCAAGGGTAACCAGTCCAAGGCTGCGGAGTATCTTGGACTCAACCGCGGCACCTTGCGCAAGAAGTTACGCATTTATAATTTGCATAAGTGACAGTGGCGAGGGACCAGGGACCAGGGACCAGAAAAACCGATTAGCACCAACCCTGCCGAAACCAGCATAGACAAAATACCCGCTTATTCAGCGTAACTGCAGATAATATTTCAGCAATGCAATCCTGAAATACGCCCGCCCCCATCGCATCTCACTATCCTGTTGCGTTCTTGGGTATAATACGCGGCTTTTACAGCCACCAAGAACAAGCCATGCTCGATCCTCAAAACCGACCCGTGCGCCGTGCACTCATCAGCGTCTCTGACAAAAACGGAATTGTAGAATTTGCCAAAGCCCTGCATGAGAAAGGTGTAGATATCCTTTCAACCGGCGGAACCGCCAAGCTATTGATCGAGAACTTCATTCCGGTCACAGAGGTTTCCAGACACACCGGTTTCCCTGAAATCATGGACGGCCGGGTGAAGACCCTTCACCCCAAAATCCACGGCGGGATTCTCGGTCGTAGAGGTATTGACGATGGCGTAATGAAAGATAATGACATCGCGCCCATCGACCTGGTTGTGGTCAACCTCTACCCCTTCGAAGCAACCGTCGCTGATGACAACTGCAGTCTTGAAGATGCCATCGAGAATATCGATATCGGCGGTCCGGCAATGGTACGGGCAACTGCGAAAAACAATGCCTTCGTTTCCATCGTGGTTGACCCTGTTGATTACAGCCGCGTACTGGACGAGATCAGGAACAATGAGGGTTGCGTCAGCAAGGAAACCCGCTTCGACCTGGCGGTAAAAGCCTTTGAACACACCTCCGCTTATGATGGCGCCATTGCCAACTATCTCGGCCGTATCAAGACGGACGGCAGCAAAGATGACCTGCCACGCACCATTAATTTACAGTTCCACAAGGCGCAGGAAATGCGCTACGGTGAAAACCCGCACCAGGGCGCGGCTTTCTACACGGAAAAATCCCCGAAGGAAGCCTGCGTTGCCACTGCCAGACAAATACAGGGCAAAGAACTGTCATTCAATAACATCGGTGATACCGATGCGGCACTGGAGTGCGTGAAGCAGTTCGAAGCACCGGCATGCGTCATTGTTAAACACGCAAACCCCTGCGGCGTTGCCATTAACGGCACCCTGCTGGAAGCCTATGATCGCGCTTACAGCACCGACCCGGAGTCAGCCTTCGGAGGCATCATCGCATTTAACCGTGAGCTGGACGGTGAAACAGCAAAAGCGATTGTCGACCGCCAGTTCGTTGAAGTCATTATTGCCCCCGGTGTGAGTGATGAGGCGAAGAATGCGGTCGCCGAAAAGAAAAATGTACGCCTGCTGGAGTGCGGCTCGTGGAATGCTCCGCTGGCAAGGCTGGATTTCAAACGCGTTAACGGCGGCCTGCTGGTACAGGATGCCGATCTTGCACTTCACGATGAGCTGAAAATCGTTAGCGAGCGTAAACCCAGCGATGATGAAATGGATGATCTTCTGTTCAGCTGGCGAGTCGCCAAGTTCGTCAAGTCCAATGCCATTGTCTATGGCAAAAACAATATGACCATCGGTGTCGGCGCCGGCCAGATGAGCCGCATCAACAGTGCGCGCATAGCCGGCATCAAGGCGGAACACGCCAGCCTCGAAGTCAAAGGCTCGGTCATGGCTTCAGATGCCTTCTTCCCGTTCCGCGATGGCATCGATGCTGCGAATGAAGCAGGCATCGCCGCAGTGATACAGCCTGGCGGTTCCATGCGCGACGAAGAAGTCATCGAAGCCGCCAATGAACACGGCATGGCCATGGTGTTCACCGGTATGCGGCATTTCCGGCATTAAAAACTTTCAACGCTAAGGCGCAAAGACGCAGAGGCCGCAAAGAATATTTATTGTTTTGTATATGGATACACAGCAGCCATTAGTGGTATTCAGTATTGAATATCGTAAACAACAGAAAATAGCTTTGCGAACTTCGCGCCTCAGCGTCTTTGCGTTTAATTATTTTGGATAATAAACAATGAATGTACTCATCGTAGGCGGTGGTGGCCGGGAACATGCGCTGGCCTGGAAGGCAGCTCAGTCGGATAAAGTTGAAACCGTATATGTCGCGCCCGGTAATGCCGGCACCGCGCTAGAAAATAAAATTCAGAATGTAGCCATCGCTGCCGAAGACATCGATGGCTTACTCGAATTTGCACGCAGCAACGAAATCGCACTGACCATCGTCGGTCCCGAAGCGCCGCTGGTTGCAGGCATTGTCGATACCTTCAACGCTGCCGGGCAGAGAATATTCGGCCCCAGCAGGGGTGCTGCGCAACTCGAAGGCTCAAAAGCCTTTACCAAGGATTTTCTCGCACGCCATCACATTCCTACAGCGGCTTACGGCAATTTCACCAATGAAAATGAGGCCATTGCCTATGTCAGGCAACAGGGCGCCCCCATCGTCATCAAAGCCGACGGACTTGCTGCCGGCAAGGGCGTGATCCTGGCACAGTCTGAGGATGAAGCCATCGACGCCATCAAGGACATGCTCTCGGGAAATAAATTCGGCGATGCCGGCGCCCGCGTGGTCGTCGAGGAATTTCTCACCGGAGAGGAAGCCAGTTTTATCTGCATGGTCGATGGCAGCAACATTCTGCCCATGGCCAGTTCGCAGGACCACAAGGCACGCGATGATGGTGACAGGGGACCCAATACCGGCGGCATGGGCGCATACTCACCCGCCCCGGTCGTTACCCGGAACATTCACGACCGCATTATGGATGAAGTCATCCGCCCGACCGTCGATGGCATGGCCGCCGAAGGCAACG
Source organism: uncultured Gammaproteobacteria bacterium (assembly GCA_937998645.1). Taxonomy (GTDB): domain Bacteria; phylum Pseudomonadota; class Gammaproteobacteria; order SZUA-229; family SZUA-229; genus JABDQW01. Next base: position 9,581 of record CALLCZ010000098.1, on the reverse strand, counting down.
ACTACACCGGCTTTCTTTACGCCGGCATCATGGTCGCTGAAGATGGCACGCCGAAGGTGCTCGAATACAATGTACGCTTCGGTGACCCGGAAACACAGCCAATTATGATGCGCCTGAACTCGGATCTGGTCGAGCTGTGCCTGCAGGCTCTGGATCACAAGCTCGATCGTACATCCGCCAGCTGGGATGCACGCACATCGCTGGGTGTTGTACTCGCCGCCGGTGGTTACCCGGACAGTTATAACAAGGGCGACGTGATCACCGGACTGGATGGAACCGAGACAGAATCCACCAAGGTGTTCCATGCAGGCACGGCGGAAAAAGATGGCAAAGTCGTTACCAGCGGCGGCCGCGTACTGTGTGCCTGCGCACTCGGCAACTCGGTGACCGAAGCGCAGCAGAAGGCCTACGAAGTGGTGAAAAAAATAAGCTGGGACGGGGTTTATTACCGCAACGATATCGGCTACCGCGCGATCGCGCGTGAACAGCAGGATTAAGGAATTTGCTCACCGCAAAGGCGCAAAGTACGCAAAGGTTTTATTTACCGCAGAGGCGCGGAGGCGCAGAGAAATACTTTTTCTATGTTGGTTTTTGGGTATGCATTACATATGCATACACATGAGTTATGGCGACCCAATAAGCCATACAAATATTCTATTTATTCTCTGCGCCTCCGCGCCTCTGCGGTGATAAACAAAAAGCAGTCTTTGCGACCTTTGCGCCTTTGCGGTGAAACTATCCTTTCATCGAGTCGAAGAACTCGCTGTTGGTCTTGGTGGCCGCCAGCTTGTCCAGCAGGAATTCAATCGCTCCGATCTCATCCATGGGCTGCAGCAGCTTGCGCAGGATCCACATTTTCTGCAGCTCATCAGGCTTGGTCAGCAGTTCTTCGCGACGCGTGCCTGAACGGTTGATGTTGATCGCCGGGAAGATGCGTTTTTCAGTAATACGACGGTCAAGATGCACCTCCATATTACCCGTTCCCTTGAATTCTTCGTAAATCACTTCATCCATCTTTGAACCGGTATCAACCAGGGCAGTCGCCAGAATAGTGATACTGCCGCCCTCTTCAATATTACGCGCCGCACCAAAGAAGCGTTTTGGACGATGCAGCGCATGTGCATCGACACCACCGGTCAGCACCTTGCCCGATGATGGAATGACGGTGTTATAGGCACGCGCGAGACGGGTAATCGAATCAAGCAGGATAACGACATCTTTTTTGTGCTCGGCGAGACGCTTGGCTTTTTCAATCACCATGTCAGCGACCTGTACATGGCGGCTGGCAGGTTCATCGAAGGTGCTTGATACCACTTCGCCACGAACACTGCGTTCCATCTCGGTCACTTCTTCCGGACGCTCATCGATCAACAGAACAATGAGATAGCATTCCGGATGGTTGGCAGCAATCGATTGTGCGATGTTACTCATCAACATGGTCTTACCGGCCTTGGGTGGAGACACAATCAGGCCGCGCTGTCCTTTACCAAACGGCGCAACAAGATCGATCAGGCGTGCGGTGATGTCTTCCGTACTGCCATTGCCACGCTCCATGATCATGCGCTCATCAGGATGCAACGGCGTCAGGTTCTCGAATGCCACCTTGTTGCGTGCATTCTCGGGTGTATCAAAATTGACCTGGTCAACCTTGAGCATCGCAAAATAGCGTTCGCTGTCTTTAGGCGGCCTGATCTTGCCTGAAATCGTGTCCCCGGTACGCATACTGAAACGCCTTATCTGGCTGGGTGATACATAAATATCATCAGGCCCTGCCAGGTATGAACTGTCAGCCGCTCGCAGAAAACCGAAACCGTCCTGCAATATCTCGAGCACACCATCACCGAAGATATCCTCACCGCTCTTGGCGTGCGCCTTCAATATGGCAAATATAATGTCCTGTTTTTTCGCTCGCGCGACATTATCCAGCTTCATGGATTCAGCGATTTCGACGAGTTCAGGTACGGCTTTCAGTTTCAGTTCTGTGAGGTTCATAGGCGGTCTGGGTATGATTTGTTGTTATCTTTTTGTTTCAATTTAGTTGGATTTCAGGCTTCAAGTACAAATTCGGATTTCTAACGACAAGAAACAGTCGTTGTTATGTCGCAGGGTCTGCGTACGGATGTGCTTTGGTTTATTATCAATAATTTATTATTCTTCCAGCGTCATGAGACTGGTTCTCTAAAGATTACTGTCAATAAACGCGGTTAACTGCGATTTTGACAGAGCACCCACTTTAGTTGCTTCCACGTCACCATCTTTAAACAGTATCAATGTTGGAATACCACGAATACCAAACTTGGGTGGTGTATTCGGGTTCTCATCAATATTCAGCTTGGCTATCTTCAGCTTACCGGTGTAGTCGTCTACGACTTCTTCCAGTATCGGCGCAATCATCTTGCAAGGTCCACACCATTCAGCCCAGTAATCTACAAGGACGGGAACATCTGACTTGATTACATCTTGCTCAAAACTGTCATCTGTTACATGAACAATCTTGTCACTCACTATGCGTATCTCCTGAATAAATTATGATAGTTGCGCACAGACATCTGCAGGCAATGGTTTGAATGTGTTTTAAATTGTAAAAACGAAGTGGTTATATGAACGTTTAGATATGTTTTGATCGATATAATAGACTATTTTTCTGATTTGTACACCCCCTTGCGCTCATGATACGGTGAATTAGGGTAAGCTACGCGCCATGAGTGAACACCACCTGACTAAAACCCGCTACACAAGCTTCAATTTGCTGGATGAAATCAACCAGGGCCTGGCGGATGCCGGCTTTGAATACTGCACACCAATCCAGGAGCAAACCCTGCCGATCGCACTTGCAGGGCACGATGTTGCCGGCGAAGCTCAAACCGGCACCGGCAAAACAGCCGCTTTCCTGGTGGCTGTTTTCAACCAGCTGCTGAAGAACCCTGCCGACGAAAACCGTCGAAAAAATCAGCCGCGTGCACTGTTGCTGGCGCCAACGCGTGAACTGGCCATCCAGATACACAAGGATGCCGAGCTGCTAGGCAGCCATACCGGACTGGTGTTTGGGCTGGCCTATGGCGGCACCGGCTACGAGCAGCAACGCGAGCAACTGGCATCAGGTGTCGACCTGCTGATCGGCACACCCGGACGCATCATCGACTATTACAAGCAGCGCGTATTCGATCTCAAGGCCTGCCAGGTTGTTGTGCTCGATGAGGCTGACCGTATGTTCGACCTTGGATTTATCAAGGACATCCGTTACCTGTTAAGAGGGTGCCCGCCCCCCAAACAGCGCTTGAGCATGCTGTTTTCCGCCACCCTGTCACACCGGGTGCTGGAACTGGCGTATGAGCACATGAATGATGCCGAAACGGTGCGCATCAAATCGGAAAGACCAACCGCCGACAAGATCAAGCAGACGGTCTATTACCCGGCGAATGACGAGAAAATTCCTTTACTGCTCAGCTTAATGGAATCGCTCCAGCCTACCCGCAGTATCATTTTCATCAACACCAAGCGCGTCGCCGAAAAACTGTATGCCTGGCTGGAAGGCAATGGCTATAAAACCGCCCTGCTTTCAGGCGATGTGCCGCAGAAAAAGCGTCAGACTTTATTGAAGAGATTCCAGGACGGCGAATTCAAAATCATGGTCGCGACCGATGTTGCAGCTCGCGGACTTCACATCCCCGAAGTCAGCCATGTTTTTAACTATGACCTGCCGCAGTCCGGTGAAGATTATGTGCACCGTGTTGGCAGAACAGCACGCGCAGGCGCCAGCGGCGCCGCCATCAGTTTTGCATGCGAGGATTTTGCCCACTACCTGGTGGATATCGAGGAATACATCGGCCACCGCATCGATAATGAAGCGATCGACTACGCTGCACTGGTGACACCCAAGCCTCCGATTAAACTGAAGCCAAAAAAACCTCATGGCTCCAGCCATCGCCATGGCCACAAACATGGAAAAGACAAGCACGGTTCCCGTGGCGGACACGGGCACAAGCACGGGCATAAACACCGTAAATAGAGGACCAGGAAAATCACTGCTGCCTGGATTCTTAACGCCGCCTCACAATGCTTCCAATATCGTGTTCGACTGCAACCAGGCTTAAATCCAAATAATCTATAGAACCCGGTCATCCCAGCATATTTTTAGACGGACTGAATCTGCCTGGAGCCACTGTCCCACTTACGCGTCATCCCAGCATGTTTTTAGCTGGACTAAATCTGCCAGGAGCAGATTTGAACAGCCAACGGCTGGTCCGCCAGGATGAAATACATGGATGTATTTCATAATCCAGTGTCTTTCCTGCCCAAAGACGCTTGATGCCGGCGTTACTTCAGGCTTCCTGCCGTTACGAATTACATCCTGTAATTCGCCCTTCGGGCTGTCCTTCGGACATTCAATTTTGCTCCCGGCAAAATTAGTCGCTCTTCGGGCCGCACTTCGTGCGTTCAAATCCGATCCATTCGGATTTGTCGCAGGCATGCCCTTCGACAGGCTCAGGACGAACGGAATTTTAATAATTCAGGATCAGAGTAAAAACACAGAAAAGCTTTTACGCTGACTCTAAATATTCCTGAATATTTGGCCGAGCAAATCAGGAAACGCGAACTCTCAACGCATCAAAGACACTGGATGCCTGCCTCCGCAGGCATGATGCGTAGACGGAACTGTGGCAAGGTGAACAATAGATACACCGAAAACAGCCTGAGCAGGCCTGCGCTTATGCCTCGGCCAGTCTCGAATAAATCGCCCTGGCCTTCTTCAGCACCTGTTCAACATCGCTGCCAAGCACATTGTAATGCCCCATCTTCCGCCCCGGGCGCGCTTCCTTCTTGCCATAAAGGTGCAATTTCACATCGGGCTCATTCAGCAGTACAGGCCAGTCCGGACGCCATAGATCACCCAGCAGGTTAACCATGACAACGGGTGATAATAATGTCACATCACCCGGAGGCAGACCACAAATGACCCTCGCCTGCTGTTCGAATTGCGATGTTACGCAGGCGTCCTCGGTGTAATGGCCACTGTTATGCGGCCGTGGCGCCATTTCATTAAACAGCAATTCATTATTACTATCGATAAAAAACTCGACCGCAAGCACGCCCACATAATCCAGCTCTTCAACCAGTTGCAAGGCCTGCTGCCTTGCCATGGCCGCAATGGCTTCATCGACACGCGCGGGCACGATCGTGATATGGAGGATGCCGTTTCGATGCTCATTCTCGCCCACGGGATAGACCGCTGTATCGCCCTGCCGGTTGCGCGCCACAATGGTCGATATTTCCTGTTTCAACTCGATTTTTTTCTCGAGTACGCACTCGACAGCACCGCTGTCACGAAATGCCTGCTGCGCCTGTTGCAGCGATTCAACCACATACTGGCCCTTGCCGTCATAGCCCAGTGTGGCGGTTTTCAGAATAGCCGGCAGCCCGGTGATCCTGATTGCCTGCTCCAGGTCACTCTCATGAACAACAGGATGACTGGCCGCAGGCTTCAATCCTGCCTTGCGGGCGAAGGCTTTCTCACGATTGCGGTTCTGGGCAATTTCCAGCACTTCAGCTGACGGATACACCGGCTTGCCCCGGGCCAGGTAACGCATGGACCCGGCAGGAACATTCTCGAATTCAGTGGTAATGACGTCACAGCTGCGCACCATATAATCCAGCGCCGCCATGTCCGTATAAGCGGCCTCGACATGATCGTCTGCGATATGGCCGGCAGGGCTGTCAGGATCCGGATCCAGCACATTCAACTGGTAGCCCATATTGCGTGCGGCCGTGCAGAACATGCGCCCCAGCTGACCACCACCAAGGATACCCAAAGTCGAACCCGGGAGAATCGGTGCTGCCATATCAAGCCTGCGGCGGGAGGCTCATCTCCAGTACGGAAGCATGCTGCGAGCGTCTGAATTCATCCAGTTTTTCAGCCATCACACTGTCCTGCACTGCCAGAATCGACACCGCGTACAGTGCAGCATTCGCCGCACCCGCCTCGCCAATCGCAAAAGTAGCGACCGGTATGCCTTTGGGCATTTGCACGATAGAAAGCAGTGAGTCCATGCCCTTGAGGTATTTCGATGGCACCGGTACACCCAGCACAGGCACTGTAGACTTCGATGCCAGCATGCCCGGCAGGTGAGCGGCGCCACCGGCGCCGGCAATGATACAGGCCAGGCCTCGCTCGCGCGCGCTCGCGGCATATTCAAACAGCAAATCCGGGGTGCGGTGAGCTGAAACAACCTTTGCTTCAAATGGCACCCCGAAGGCTTCCAGCTGTTTAACTGCATGTTCCATTACCGGCCAGTCGCTCTGGCTACCCATTACCACGCCAATTTTTAGTGCCGTCATTACATAACCCCATCTGCTGCGAGGAAAAAAGCGGTGATTCTATACGAATTCTGTAGATATACGAAACGCTATGGCATTCGCTCAATTGTTGACCAGCCCACAGTAATTCAGTCAAAACAGCAGAAAAATCATTTATACAGAAATGAATTTTGTTACCCTGTACATCTGACACCACTGGGTTACGCAGCCGGGTAATGCTGGAATGGGTCTATTCAGACGCCTGAATCTCATGTTCGCCAAATGCGCAACATCGGCAGATGCTACGCCCGATATAACCCGGGTGGCTTGCAGAAATATCAGGAAAAAGTATATCAGGCTCACGCAGGAACAGGCACGCAGGTAAGAATTTATTTCCATGCTTAACAACAAACTGACATTAGAGTCGACCCTCGCCGTCACGATATTTGTTATCGGACTGGTTGGTTTGATGCTGGTTATTTCAACAGAGCACACCTACAGAAAGTTTGCGCTGGAACATCAGGAAGATGCTTTGGAAGACCTGTTGTCGCTGAAAACAACAGATCTGGTTAATGAACTCATAGAACATCAGAAAGAACTCGGCTACAGCTTACAGTCGGCAGAGGAATTCATAACGGCTTATAGAAACAGAAACACCAGCAAGCTGGTGTCCCTGCTTGATCAGGAATTCAACCGATATTTTGTTACTACAGGCATGTTAAGACTCGAGAAAATCATCATTCATGATGAATCACTTAACAGCCTGGCGGTTTCAGGTCGCGGCATTAGCTTGAGCAACACGGATATTGTGCCGTGTAATGCCCTGGCAGAGTCAGTTAAAACTCTTGCCATTACCGAACGACTCAAGCCACATTCACAGATTTGCCTGTTTGATGGCAAGCCATTACTGTCCACCCTGGTTCCAGTCGACAGCCTGAAGCCGGAAGCTTATATTCAGGTCGTTTCCGACCCGGCACACATCCTGGCAAAAATACAGCATGAACTCGGTACCCAGGTACAGATCACCTCAGCTGATAACACGGTTTTGTACCAGTCTGACGAATGGCACACCTATGCCCATGGAAATGACGATTTTCATTTTAGTCGCATACTGCCCGCCTCAAATGGCAACCCGGCTTTAAGAATATCCGGCGTTGCGAATTTACACGATTTCAATGCGCAGCTGACTGCAACACACAACAGGGTTATCGGTTTCGCCATAGCGCTGATTATACTTGCACTGTTATTTGCCCTTTATGTCATCAGAAAAGGATTAAAACCCCTGAAGAGTCTTGAATCAGCAGCGCATAGCATCAGCGATGGTGCATTTGTTTCAGTTGATGAGCACGCGTTTCCTGAAGTCGCAACACCCATACGCTCATTCAATGAAATGACACAAAAGATTCAGTCCTTGATCGAGAACCTGAAAAAGGAAGTTGATGAACATAAAAATACCGAGCAGGAACTACTGGCAGCCAAACAACTGGCAGAAGAGCATGCTGTCTCTGCAGAACTGCAGAAGAACTTTTCTCAACTGACGCTGCAATCGATCATCGATGGTGTCATCACAACGGATTTTTCCGGCAACGTCACTTCAATGAACCCAACGGCCGAGCAACTGACTGGCTGGTCGATAAACGAAGCGAATGGTAATCCCATATCGTCCATCATGCATATTCTGGACGAATCCACCAGGAAGCGCATCGAGAACCCGATAGAGAACATCGAAAACAGAAGCATGCTCGATGAACCCGTCAGCGCGATATTGATACAGAATGACAGCGAAATCGAGACGCCGGTCGAATATATTGCAGCTCCCATGCAAAGCAACGACAACACTATTATTGGTATCGCCATCATTATTCATGATGAATCCGTACAACGCTCACTCAACCGTCAACTTACCTTCCAGGCAACGCATGATGCACTGACCGGACTGATCAATCGTTATGAGCTGGAAAGGAAACTAACAAACATACTTTCTTCACCACCTTCTGAATCAGTACACAACTCACTATGCTACCTGGATCTCGACCAGTTCAAGCTGGTCAATGATACCTGCGGGCATATGGCCGGTGATGAGTTGCTCAAACAGATAACGGTAATGCTGCAGGAACGGGTGCGCAACAGGGATTCATTTGCACGGCTTGGTGGCGACGAATTCGGGCTATTACTGGAAAAATGCGATGTCGAGCAGGCACGCCTGGTGGCTGAAGACATGATCGAGACAGTCAAGCAGTTTAACTTTTCCTGGGATGATTACAATTTCACGATCAGCGCGAGCATCGGTATTGTAGATATCACCGCCGATATAAAAACCAGTGCAGAAATTTTGAGTCGCGCAGATTCAGCCTGTTACATGGCCAAGGAAAGCGGCAGAAACAGCATTCAGATCTACACCACGGAGAACGACAAGATCATTACCCAGCAGCGCGAAAGGCACTGGGTTTCAAAAATCAATTATGCGCTGGAAGAAAACCGCTTTCAGCTGTATTTCCAGAAGATCGAGCCACTACAGAAGCACGAAGGAAAATTCATGGATCACGGGGAAATTCTTCTGCGCATGCTCGACGATGAAGGCAACGCCATCTCACCCAACCTGTTTCTTACAGCTGCAGAACGTTACAACATGATCAGCACGATCGATGAATGGGTGGTCGAAAACACAATACAGTGGCTGTCGGCGCGCAAACAGAAAATGCTGGTTTCAGTCAATCTTTCCGGCAAGTCCATTTCAGACAGGTCATTCCTCAACCTGGTCGTAACGAAATTAAAACAATACAGGATCAATCCTGAACTGTTATGTTTTGAGATTACGGAAACTGCAGCCATCAGCCAGCTGACAACAGCCATACATTTCATGACGGTGCTGAAAAAACTTGGCTGCACCTTTGCACTGGATGATTTCGGCAGCGGACTGTCATCGTTCTCCTACCTGACCAGCCTGCCCGTCGATTACCTGAAAATCGACGGTTCATTTGTCGTCGATATCGACAAGGACCCGATGCACTACGCCATGGTCAAGTCGATCAATGAAGTCGGCCAGGTCATGGGTATCAAAACCATCGCCGAATACGCAGCCTCCGACGATATCATTAACTGCCTGAAAGAAATCGGCGTTGATCATGCACAGGGCAGCGCGGTTTCGATACCTGTCCCACTCTCATCAATGAGTGATAGCGAACAGGAGGAATCAACACTGGCAGACAAGGACGGCTCAAATATCAGGAAACTGACTTGAATAAACATATCCCAAAGGCCTGCACAGAACAGTAAGGCATCAAGGC
>CALLCZ010000097.1 GCA_937998645.1 uncultured Gammaproteobacteria bacterium | reverse complement strand
CTCAGCTTTACCTGGAAAAAGCAGGCGCAGCCCGTGCTGAACATTGCTTCGCTGCAGATCAACCGCGGTGAGCGTGTATTCCTGCGCGGTCCAAGTGGCAGTGGCAAGTCGACGCTGCTGAACCTGCTTGCCGGTGTGGCTTTACCACAGTCCGGCATGCTGAAAGTACTGGGGCAGGAGTTGAATGCACTTGGCAGTGCACAACGCGATCACTTCCGTGCTCATCACATCGGATTTATTTTCCAGATGTTCAACCTGATTCCGTATTTGTCCGTGGTCGAGAACGTGACGCTGCCGTGCCGCTTCTCCGACAAGCGCAAGCACAAGGTGCTGGCACAGGCCGATAGCCTGGAAGACGAGGCGATACGTCTGCTCGATCACCTCGATATGGCGCATGACGACGTGCTGCACAAGCCGGTGAACGAACTCAGTGTCGGCCAGCAGCAAAGGGTTGCTGCTGCGCGTGCACTGATCGGTGCACCGGAGCTGGTGATTGCCGACGAGCCGACTTCGTCGCTGGACGCGGACCGCCGCACCGCGTTTATCGATCTGCTGTTCCGTGAATGCGACAGCGCCAACGCGACATTGATCTTTGTCAGCCACGATAACTCTTTGCAGGCACCGTTCGAGCGCACCATCGAGTTTGACCAGTTAAACAGTGCTGCTTTGGCTAAACCGCCGAAGCTGCAGGCAGTGTTATAGGTCGTTAATCATGGCAATACTCGGCCTGGCAATAAAAAGCTTCCGCAACCGCAAGTTCACCACGGGTCTGACGGTACTGTCTATCGCACTCAGCGTGATGCTGTTGCTCGGCATCGAGAAAATCCGCCAGGGTGCCGAGACCAGTTTCACCAGCACCATATCCGGCACCGACCTGATCGTTGGTGCGCGCAGCAGCCCGGTGCAGTTGCTGCTGTATTCCGTGTTTCATATCGGCAACCCGACCAACAACATCAGTAGGCACAGCTATGAAGATATCAGCGAACATCCCCAGGTAGAGTGGGCCATACCGCTTTCCCTCGGCGACAGCCATAAAGGCTATCGCGTGGTTGGAACGACAACGCAGTTCTATCAGCATTTTCGATTTGCACGCGGACAACAGCTGCAACTTGAGCAAGGGGAGTGGCCTGGTCTAGCATATGATGCAGTTGTGGGTGCGGAAGTTGCCGCTGCGCTTGGCTACAAGCCGGGCGATAAAATCGTCATTGCTCACGGCAGCGGTGATGAAAGTTTCATTACCCACAAAGACAGGCCGTTCAGGCTTGCCGGCATAATGAAGCGTACTGGTACGCCGGTTGACCGTGCGGTTTATGTCGGCCTGGAAAGTATCGATTCGATTCACCAAAGTTATGACGGTGATGTGCATGACCATGACCCATTGATGTCGCATGATGAGCATACGGGTGAAAAGGAGCAGGGCGGCCTCAGTGCTATACTGCTGGGCTTGAAATCACGCGGCGCCGCAATCTCGATGCAGCGCAACATCAATGAACATGATCACGAACCACTGACTGCGATCATGCCCGGCGTGGTATTGCTTGAAGTCTGGCAAATGATGAGCGTGGTGGAACGGATACTGATGATCGTTTCCGGCTTCGTGGTTGTTGTCGGCCTGTTCAGCATGCTGATCATATTAATGACCAGCCTGAACGAACGCCGCCGCGAAATGGCGATATTGCGTTCGGTGGGTGCGCGCCCCGCGCATGTGTTTATACTGATCATGGGCGAAGCCGTGTTTTTGACTCTGCTGGCCATTGGTCTGGGCGTGGCCATGGTTTATGGCCTGATGGTATTGATGCAGCCGTGGCTGGAATCAACTTTCGGTTTGTATGTCTTCATAAGCTGGCCAAACACGACCGAGCTGATGCTGTTGATGATCATCGCATTGTGCGGTTTAGTGGTCGGGCTGATACCGGGCATACGCATTTACCGTTATTCACTGGCGGACGGTATGACAATAAAGGTTTGAGAACTTTCGTTTATTAATTGATGCCACACATTCACGTCATTCCGGCATGTTCTTAGCCGTGATCCAGTGACTTAAGACACTGGATGCCTGCCTCCGCAGGCATGACATAGCTAAGTGGGGCAGTTGTGAGGTAGCTATGAATTTCCGTTTAATCCTGTTAATCACCGCTCTATTGATGTTAACGGGCATGCAAGCCAATGCCGATGAAGTCCGTGAAGTAACATGGGATGACCTGATACCGGCCAACCTGGATTTTGATGATCCTTTCGAAAAATTAACAGATGAGCAACTGTACAACCTGGGAACGGTTGCGCTATACAGGGAAAAACAGGCCAGCAAGGAAGAAACAACCGATCCATCCAAAGACTACTACGATGAAGCCCTGGCTGAACTCAAGGCCGACAACATTGATATTGATGGCCTGCTGGCAATCCGGGAAGAGATCACTGAGAAACGCCGTGCACGCGGACAGAAAGCCAACAAAGAGTTAAATGGCAAGAGCATACGCATCCCGGGTTACCTGCTACCGCTGGAATTTGAAGACAGGAAGGTCGTCGAGTTTCTGCTGGTGCCCTGGGTGGGCGCCTGCATCCACACGCCGCCACCACCGGCAAACCAGATCGTACACGTCAAACTGAACAAGGGTTTTGATATCGGCGATAACGCATTTACGCCGGTGTGGGTGAACGGTGTGGTCAAGACCGAGAAAAACAATCCAGAACTTTCCTTCGTGGATGGCAAGCAGAACATCGATGTGAGTTATGTGATGCAGGCTGATGCGATTGAGTTGTACCAGGAATAAAGCCAGTCCGGTCTGCGAGGCTGTACCTGTCCATGTTTCTCATCACTATAGTTGTATCTATCTCATCTTTATTAGTAATACAATTGTGCAATCAATAACGACAGGGGTCATGCGCATGAACTGCATGATTACTTCTAAAGCCATGAAACATATCGTCAATATGTGACGCATGTCTGTTACCACAAAACACTTAACCTGGATTGCGACTGATGGCGGCAGCAGTGACGGTTAAAGCGGTATCTCTATGGGCAACTGCAGGAAAGCCGCATAAGCGAAGTGGTGCTGGCGACAGACCGTCGGGCAGTAAACGTAAAATTTGTTTTCCGGTCCCGGGTTTCCCCTTTCTCCTTTTGTCTGAAACGTTACATCCATTTCTTGTACTTGAAAAACCAGATTTGAAACATAACCAGTATCACCAGGACCAGACAGAAAATTAAAAAGGAGCCTGTGTATTCAGCTCCCGGAATGCCACCGACATTAATGCCCAGCAGGCCGGTTAAAAAACCCAATGGCAAGAAGATAGCAGCGACGATCGACAGAACGTACATGGTACGGTCCATCTTTTCGGACAGCCGACCCAGCAGTTCTTCCTGTACCACGACTGCTCTCTCCCTGGTCATGTCCAGGTCTTCAACAAAACGGGTGGTTCGGTCAGCACTTTCTCTAAGACGTAATCGGTCCATGTCACTAAGCCATTCCACCTTTTCGCTGAACAGTCGAGACACCGCTTCTCGTTGCGGCGCAAGATATCGACGCAGGCCGATAGCATTACGGCGTAACTCCGCAATTATCGGGCGTAGTTCGTAGGATTCCATGGTCAATACCTTTTCTTCCAGCGCATCGACCTCGTCACTGATTCTGTCGACGACATCGGCCATACGTTCGACCATCCTGTCAGTGAGTGACTCCACGAACTCTCCGGCGTTGCATGGTCCGTTGCCTTTCACGATCGCATCGCTCAGCTCGGCGGCAGCCAGCAGACGCCGTCTGCGCGTGGTAATAATACGCATGCCATCACTCCACAGACGCACAGCGACCATGTCTTCCGGGTCTGCTTCTGGGTTTGCATTGATTCCCCTCAGGGTTAACAGCAAGCCGGTACCGCTGATCATGCTCCGGGGCCGTGTCTCTTCGGACAACAAGGCCTCGGCTGTCACCTCGTCAAGCCCGCTCTCGTTTAGTATCCATTGCTGCACATACGGGTTACTGTATTCCAGGTGCAGCCATAACACCCCTTGTTCCGGGCTCCATTGTTTAATGCTGTCCCAGTCCTGGCGTTCGCCACCACCCTGGCCGTTCAATAGATAGGCATGTAATAAACCAGCATCATCAGTCATCATTTACTCCTGTATCTAAAAGTAAAAAACGGGACGGTGGGTGATTGGTTAACCATTTCGATTTTCTGGCCGAGATTGGTATTCACCGTCTTCTTTAGTGTGTCACTTTGAGTACAGTATACTCATTTAATCTCAGCACGGCTTCCGGAAAGCAAATAAGTATGCTGTCCCCTGAATTCAAGCTCAGGATGATGGTTCGACGAGCTCACCATGAATGGCTTATCTTGATGCAGTGAACGGCAAGGCTTTGCTCCGGTCTGCAATTGTTTTTCTGGCGAGAACTCTTCTTCGAAAACACTTAATATAGTCACTGGCAGTTCGTAGCCTGGATGAAGTGAAACGGACTAAATTCGGTTGGACCGAATTTGAACAGCTTCTGGCTGGCACTAAGGGCAGAATACATGGATGTATTCTGTAATCCAGGGTGGATCTCCCGGATTCCACTGCGCTACATCCGGGCTACATGGCTGGAGTTTTATAAATGAATCAGGACGCGGTTAATAAATCGGTTTTAGTGCTGATGGTAATCGCCATATCAGCACTTTTCTTTTCGATGATCCATCAATTTCTGATGGCCATCTTTCTGGCCGGCCTGTTCAGTGCTCTGGCGCGTCCCGTTTATCGTCGCTTGAAAGTCATGTTCAACGGGCACAGGCACCTGGCGTCGGTTACCACCTTGCTGTTGATGATATTTGTCGTGCTGATACCAATGATGCTGCTGGTCGGCATTATCGTGGGTCAGGCGATCGATGTCGGCCAGTCGATTACACCCTGGGTCAAGCAGACAATAGAACAACCTGACAGGATTTCTGCTTACCTGCAGCACCTTCCGTTTTATGATGAGCTGGTGCCATACCGGGAAATCATCCTGGACAAGGCCGGGAAAGTCGTTGGCTCGATCAGCAAGTGGATTGTGGGTGGCCTTTCCCAGGCAACGCTGGGCACGGCCAACTTCCTGTTCATGGCCTTCGTCTTCCTGTACACCATGTACTTTTTCCAGATGGACGGCGCCAAACTGATTAAAAAAATTCTTTATTATCTGCCACTGAACAGCGACGATGAAAGCCTGATGCTGAACAAGTTTACTTCGGTCACGCGGGCTACGATAAAGGGGACCATGCTGATCGGCATACTACAGGGCGGCCTTGCTGGCGGCGCTTTTGCGGTTGCAGGCATAGACAATGCCGTGTTCTGGGGAACCGTTATGGCAGTACTGTCTATCATTCCCAGTGTCGGCTCGGCACTGGTGTGGATCCCCGCGGCGATCATCCTGATCATGCAGGGTGATGTTGGGAGCGGAGTAGGGCTATTAATCTTCTGCGGCGTGGTCGTTGGCAGCCTGGACAATGTGCTGCGCCCGATACTCGTGGGTAAGGACACGAAGATGCACGAACTGATGATTTTCTTCGGCACCCTGGGCGGCATCATGATGTTCGGCATCGCCGGTATTTTCATCGGTCCGCTGATTGCTTCATTGTTTGTAACGATCTGGGAGCTTTATGGTCTGGCATTCAGTGATTATTTACCGGAAGTGTATTACAAGAAGCAAGCTGTTGATGCTACTGAAGCAGACGTTGATAAAGACACAGGTTAAGGTCGATTGGTAGCATAGAAAATAAATGCTTGTGCAGGCATTGTCTCGTTTACAACAGAAACAGTGTGGCGAGTCCAAGAAAGCTCATGAATCCGATCACGTCGGTTACTGTTGTAAGTACAACCGAACCGGCCAGTGCCGGATCAATACCGGTTTTTTCCATTAGCAGTGGTATGGCCACGCCGGAAAGCGCTGCGGCTAACAGGGTGATTATCATGGCGGCAGCCAGTACGCTACTGATAAGAATTTCATGAAACCACAGGTAGGAAATCAGGCCCACCACCAGTGCCCAGATGCAGCCATTAAGTATAGAAATGGCAACCTCTTTGTACGCCAGCCAGCGGGTATTGCTGGAGCTGACATGGCCTAGTGCGATACCGCGAATTATCAGGGTCAGGGTCTGGCTACCCGCGATCCCGCCCATACTGGCGACTATTGGCATGAGTACAGCCAGGGCGACGACCTGGTCCAGCGTGGCCTCAAACAGGCCGATGACCCATGCAGCAAGAAAGGCGGTGCCCAGGTTTATGCCCAGCCAGACAGCACGGCGGCGCGCGCTGGGTATCACCGGAGCAAACATGTCTTCTTCGGCATCCAGTCCGGCTGCACCGAGTATCTGTCGGTCTGCCTCATCCTGAATGACGTCGACGATGTCATCAATCGTTACTCGACCAATTAACTTGTCTTCTTCATCCACAACCGCGACAGACACCAGGTTGTGATCCCGGAACAGCATGGCCAGATCACGCTGATCGACTTCGGGTCTGATTCGCTCGGCGTCCGGGTTCATCGCTTCAGATACCAGGATATCCGGTTGACAGGTGAGCAGCATTGAAAGGGGAAGCTCTCCCAGAAAATGGCCCTCACGGTCAACCACCATAAGTCCTACGGTATGATCCGGTAGAGATTCCCTGAACCTTAAATAGCGCAGCACCGTTTCCAGGTCAACATCTGCGCGTACGGACACGGCCTCGGTATGCATTAATCGCCCGGCGGAATCTTCAGGGAAGGCCAGGGTGGCATCCAGTTCACGCAGGCCGCGATAATCCAGTGATTCGCGAATGGCCTCACCGATATCATCCGGAATGGTTTCAATGACGCTGGCCAGTTCCCTGGTATCCATATCTACAGCAGCATTGACCACGTCCTCCTGATCGATGTGGCCGACCAGTGAGAGAAGTGCCACCTCGCCCATGTGGGACAGAACCTCACCCTTGAAATCTTCAGGTACCTGCATCCACAGGCTGGATCTTCTTATGTCAGGGAGAGATTCCAGCAGGTGTGCAATTTCGGCGGGTTCATGGGAAGCTAACAGCTCCGAGAGTTCCGTGAAATTGTCAGCCTTCAGTAATTCGATAGCGGAATCGATTAATGCGGTGTCATGATCTGTAAAAGCAATATCGTCTGACATTGATGAATTTCCTGTAAAGGTTTTTCCTGGTAAGTAATGAGGGCTAGTGTGGTTTATACTGTTTCAGCTTGTTCGCGTCCACCTTCGCGCTATATGCAGGTGATAAATATATGCTGGATACTTTGCAGCTTACAAAAAAGCAATTGAAGTTCACGCTGGCCGGCCTGATGCTTGCTTTATCCTGTCTTCAGGCAGTCGCATCTGAATTACTCAGGGCCGGGTGGATAGAAAAAGCGGTTTTATACCCTCAGGAGATTGTGCTGCATGCAAAACTGGATACCGGTGCAAAAACCTCATCACTGCATGCGCCTGACCCCGAGTACTTCACTCGCGATGGTAAAGAATGGGCGCGTATAAGTGTCACCAACAAGAAGATTGAGACGGTGATGATAGAGGTGCCGGTAGTACGTAACGCAAAGATAAAACGACATTACGGAGAAAGACAGACACGACAGGTTGTTCTACTGGAAATGTGCATAGGCAAGGTGCGAAAAACCGAGGAAGTGAACCTGGTCGATCGTACGGGATTGAACTATCAGTTGCTCGTTGGCCGTAATTTCCTGGAGGGCGCATTTTTGATCGACTCCGGTGCGACTTACATGCTGCCACCAGACTGTCCGGATTGAGGCGGGTCAGTCTTCCTGTCGCGCAGTTTTCTGTCAGGCTCCTGTAACCATTTGAATGCTGTCAGCTGCTTCAGCCTGGGGCCGTTGTAGAGGCCGATTATAATGACAATAGCCAGTGTGATGGCGTGCGCTTCCGGATAAGCAACCAGCCACGCCCCCCAGTGAGCCTGTAACAGAACGAATAAAGCGGCTATTGCAGCTATAACTGTCCAGGCTAAACGCACAACCGCAGTATGCAAACCCCTTTCGTCGTATACCGTATATATTCGATCTACCAGCATTGTAAGAATCACAAGAGGCAGCAATGTCACGGTGTTGTCCACACCGGGGTCGAAATAGCTGATGCCGGAGACAACGATGGACATGCTCATGGCGACCAGCGTAAACACGATGGCCAGGCGGGGTGTTCGCTGCAGGTTCAGATCGGGCATTGCAGACCTGATGCCGACTCCGATAACTGTAACCAGCAACAACACGATGATCGCCGTTACCCAGTAGACATGGGTGATGGCGAGGGCCAGTAATGTCGGTGTGAAAGTGCCGTAAGTGCGAATGCCGGCAAACTGGCGAATCAGTTCAGTGGTTAGCACGCCGAGAGGCAGTAACAGCAATATCGATAAAATTTCTCGACTTGCGGGGGAAAGCCGTGTCAGGTCGAAGATGTCAGTGGGCCTCCTGGTATCGGTCGTTAACAGGCCCTCATAGGCAGGCAGTGACCTTATTGACCATTGAGTTTCAGTTAGCTTGACGCTCTCTGTCCTGAGTAGCTCGGTATCGCCTTTGCGCAATGGTATGTAGTGTATCGGCAGTTCCATTAGATAACCCTCGACCGGGTCCAGCGGCAGCCATCTTTTGCCATCGTACACTTCCGCCCAGTAGCGTGCCTGTTGTGAAGAATTCAGTAAATCTACGCCCGTTACAATGCGCGCGGGCAAGTGGGCGCTTCTGAGTAATGCCAGCAAAGCTCGTGTTGAGCCGAGAGCGCTGGCGCGTTTGCTGGTTAATGCTGTTTCCGAGGCGCTGCTTGCGCCGGGTACGATGCGAATATTGTTGCTTACGAAGTTGAATAAGGACTCAATCAGATGTTGCGGATCATTGCTGTCGTACGCCAGGCCGCCGACGATTCTGTCTGTTGTCGGGGTGTTGACCTCGATACCGCTGGAAGCGGAAAGCCATGAGGCGCGGTTCTGTTCGGACAGTCCCGGTCTCCTGGGCTCCGTCAGAGGAAGATGTGACACGTATATTTTGAATATAGATTCAACGGTGTAATGCCCGGCCTTCGGTGCAGTCAGCACGATGTCACGATCCTTCTGGTCCGTTTTGGTCCTGCGCTGGCGTAAGCCGGGGTGGGACAGGGACTGGGAATACAGTCTTGCGTGCCGTGTGTCCCATGGCGGTGAAATAAATATCACGGCATCCTTGTCCAGTGCTTCTATTGTATGCGATATGCTTACAGACCACGCAGTATCACCTGCGGGCAGGCCATCATCGCTTCGCAAGAACACGCGCAGTGATATAGATACAATGGCAAATGCCAGGAGAAAAGATATTGTCAGGTATGGCGTTTTTGAGTGGGGTTGAGTGCGGGCTATCATGGTGCTGTCGTTCAGGTGTCAGTACTCTATCCGGTTTGTATGATTATCCTGTTTTATCCGCCACGACAGGCGACAAGGCAGGCGATATTATCGCCACATTAATTGGTTCTTGAGTATATCGATTAAGAGGAGATTATACTTTGTTTGAAACACTGCCGATATGATTCGAATATATATCAAGCATGTTTTGACAATGATGATAACCCTGTTGTCGTTCGTAACTGTTGAAGCGCATGAATTAACGGAAAAGTTATCGCTGGATGGTGTGCTGTCGGGCGCCTTGCAGTGCCAGCGTCTGTTAGATGGTACCGCTGGAGATGATACCTGTAAGGCTGCTGTGCCTTTGCAGCCAGAGCTGACTTACCGCCCGACCGGGCGTAACAGGTTGTATCTGAAGCTGGGTTTTGCAGCAGGTAACGGCCTCAACGAAGTGTCGCCGTTTAATATCCCTTCATGGGGCGCCGACCTGGAAGATGATGTAGAGAATATCAATGGCAGCGGCAGGGATCACGTGCTGGAAGCCTGGTACGAGCATGTTTTTGAACTGGACCACAGAAACCGGCTGGGCATTACTCTGGGTATTATTGATGCCTCGCAATACCTGGACCAGAATGCATTTGCGAATGATGAATATATCCAGTTCATGAACCCGGCGCTATCCAATGCGCCTAACGCGTTTTTGCCGTCATACGATCCAGGTATCGCTGCAGAATGGTATATCGATGAATGGGCCTTTTCAGGCGTGTTCATGGATGTGCATCAGGTTAACAGTCAGGACAGGTATACCTTTTACGGATTACAGGTCGGTTACAGGCTGAAAACAAAGCTGGGCACAGGAAATTACCGCGTCTCGCTCAACGGTGACAGGGACTTTGTCGACGAGGCCGGTGCGAGCAAACAGGAAAATGACATATTGATAATCTCAATTGACCAGCAGTTCGGTAATAAAATCGGTGCGTTTACGCGCCTGGGCTGGCGGTTGGACGATGAGTTAATCAATTACCGCGCACTCTATAGCGGTGGTATTGATATCAGGGGCGCGACATGGGGCCGGATACTGGATAATATCGGACTGGGCATGGTTTATCTGGACGGTGGCAATAACAGTATTATCAACAGCAGAATTGCAGAAGCTTACTACCGGATGGTGGTAAACCCTTATCTGGCATTCACCGCTGATATTCAGTACATGCGGGATGAGTACTATCAAAGCGCTGGTGCTGAAGGTATGATTTACAGCTTGAGAGCAACTATTAATTTCTAGGCAAGGTAAATGTACGGAGAACATCGGCTTATGTGCTTGTGGAAACCACATAAAATAACGAATTAACATGGAACTGCTCGAATCACTTTATTATTTTGCGCTTAAATGGATCAAGGAATTCTCCACGATTCAGGGGGGGCTTCAGCTTGTAACCGTGCTTGGCTGCGGTGCGCTGGCCGCGTTGACGCATAATCGCTGGCAACAATTCATCACTCGACTCGTAGGCGACCTGGAGCAACAGGGCTTTGTCCGCTTTATGCTGCGTGCTACCAATCGCATTGCTTTCCCGATGAGCATGTTGCTGTACCTGATCCTGACCCGGTTCCTGCTTGATCAGTTTGGCATTAATACGGCAGTACTTGATATTTTCACCCCGCTGCTGCTCTCACTCGCAGGTATAAAACTGGGTGTATACATACTGCGTGCAGGCTTTACACCAAGTCCCGCCTTGCGTGCATGGGAGAACGTATTCAGCTTGCTGGTCTGGGGTGTGCTCGCATTACACCTGCTTGGCTGGTTGCCTGATGTCATCAAGGCCATGGATGAGTTCGCTTTCACCTTTGGCGAAACACGTATTTCCGTTCTGTCGCTGTTAGAGCTTACAACATCCGTTATTATCTTCATTGTGCTGGCCAACTGGCTGACGCGCTTGATTGAGTCGCGCACCAAGCGTTCGCAATATCTCAACCCGAGCATGCGGGTCGTGCTGACGAAGACCAGCAAGTTTGTCATCTACGGTCTGGCCATTCTGTTTGCATTAAAAGCCGTTGGTATTGATTTCACTGCGTTTGCCGTATTCAGTGGTGCAGTCGGTGTCGGTATTGGCTTTGGCCTGCAAAAGATTTTCAGCAACTTCATCAGCGGCTTCATCCTGATATTCGATCGCTCGATCAAGCCCGGTGATGTCATCACCATCGGTAATCGATTTGGCTGGGTGCAGGAGCTGAATGCCCGCTATGTGGTGGTGCGCGATCGTGACGGAGTAGAAGCGCTGATACCCAACGAGAACCTGATTACCACTGAAGTGACAAACTGGAGCTATTCAGACCGCAGTGTGCGACAGCGCTTGCCGGTATCGATCAGCTATCACGATGATCCCGAACTCGCGATGAAACTGATGGTTGATTCTGCACTCGAACTGCCGCGAGTATTGATGACGCCGGAACCCGTGGCCCGGCTGCTCAGGTTTGGTGATAACGGCATCGAGCTTGAATTGCGCATCTGGATTGAGGATCCGGAAAATGGAATCGCTAATGTCGTCTCCGACATCAACCTGGCATTCTGGAAGAAATTCAAGGAGCACGGCATTACCATACCGTTCCCGCAACGGGATGTTCATATTCTTGATAGCCCCGAGCCGGGCAAGCAGGATATTAGTACTGCTGAGTGATTCAGTTATTAAAGTTGCATGCATTTAAAGGCAGCCGGAAACAGAATTAGATCAACTGAATGGAGCAGTCGTGGAAACTCGCAAGCTGGTTCAGAATGAGAAAAATTATTACTGTTCAAGGATAAGTGTCTGTGGCACTCTCGCTGGATGAATAACAATTCAAAAAATTTGCAGGTTCTGGGCTGGAGGGAGTGGCTGTCCTTGCCCGATCTGGGGATTAAACATATCAAGGCTAAAGTCGATACCGGGGCACGAACCTCGGCATTACATGCATTCTTTGTCGAACCGTTTCAGCGCGAGGGTGAACAATGGGTGAGATTCAGTATTCATCCACTACAGAAAAACACTGCATCCATAGTAGAGTGCGAAGCACCAGTTAAGGACCGGCGTGTGGTGACTGACTCGGGCGGTCATAAAGAGTATCGTTATGTAATAGAGACAACAATAACAGTGGGGCACATAACATGGCCTGCGGAATTAACACTGACAGACCGCGACAGTATGAAATTCCGTATGTTACTGGGTCGTACCGCACTTGATGGCTGCTTTCTGGTAGATCCATCGGTTTCCTATATGCTTGGTAAAAAACCAGCAAAACACAAGGGACAACGTCGTCCTGCAAAAGGGTAAGAAATAATTATGAAGATTGCTGTTCTTTCACGCAATAAGAAGCTTTATTCCACCCGGCGCCTGGTAGAGGCCGCCGAGCAACGTGGCCATGAAGTACAGGTCATCGATGTGCTGCGCTGTTATATGAACATCACCTCCCTCAAGCCAACCATTCATTATCGAGGCGAGGTGCTCGAAGGTTTTGATGCGGTTATTCCCCGCATCGGCGCTTCTGTGACTTTTTACGGCACAGCCGTGTTGCGTCAATTCGAGATGATGAATGTATTTCCACTGAATGAATCGGTTGCCATCACGCGTTCGCGGGACAAGTTGCGTTCAGCACAACTGCTGGCGAGAAAAGGTGTTGGCATGCCGGTGACCGGGTTTGCTCATAATCCTGATGATATCAACGATCTGATTAAGGAAGTCGGTGGCTCACCTCTCGTTATAAAGTTGCTGGAAGGTACGCAAGGTATCGGTGTGGTGCTGGCTGAGACCAAAAAAGCTGCGGAAAGTGTGATCCAGGCATTCATGGGATTGAAGGCCAACATTATGGTACAGGAGTTCATCAAGGAAGCCGGCGGTTCTGATTTGCGCTGTTTTGTTGTTGGCGGCAAGGTGGTAGCCACCATGAAACGCCAGGGGCCAGAGGGGGAATTTCGCTCCAACCTGCACCGGGGAGGCATTGCCAGCCTGGTGCGGCTGACACCGGCGGAACGTGCAACTGCAGTACGTGCTGCCAGTATCATGGGGCTGGAGGTGTGTGGTGTAGACCTGTTGCGTTCCAATCATGGGCCGGTGGTGATGGAAGTTAATTCATCCCCCGGCCTGGAAGGCATCGAGAAAGCCAGTGAGAAAGACGTGGCCGGCATCATTATTCAATACATGGAGAAACGCGTTGCCGAGGTTGCACACAGAACTTCACGTTCCCGAACACGCGGCAAGGGGTGATGCTGGATGAACGATAACTTTGTTATCGGTGGTGAGATCATCCCGCGTCGCACGCGGCGTTTGATCGAGCTGGAACTACCACCCCTGTATACACATGCACCGATGAACCTGCCGGTACACGTGATACGCGGTTCAAAAGACGGGCCTCGATTGTTCATTTGTGCGGCTATACACGGTGATGAGCTCAACGGCACCGAAATTATCCGGCGTTTGCTCAAACAGCCTGCGCTTAAACGCTTGCGTGGAACCCTGGTTGCGGTACCTATCGTCAATGTGTACGGACTTATCCACCACTCCCGCT
>CALLCZ010000096.1 GCA_937998645.1 uncultured Gammaproteobacteria bacterium | reverse complement strand
TGACCGAAGGGCTGATCAGTGCAAGCCGTTCAAAGCCTTCAACGAATTCGGCCATGATTTGAAAGATCTTCCAGGATTCGCGTATCAATGCCGCATCGTTGACCGGCGACATGCGCTTGAGCTTGTTTTTCACAGAGTCATTCATCATATAACCTTCGATTCAACTGTTAGTAATGTAAGCCGCATAGCTTACCCGACCCCTGGGGAAACTCTGATTAATACTTCCGTTCATGGTGAGCCCTTCGGTTAACTCAGGAGAGCCTTGTCGAACCATTTGTCAGTAATACTGCAATATCATGAAGTTAGCCAACATGCCCTTCGACAGGCTCAGAGCCTGCCCCGTACTTGATACGGGGGCAAACGGAATTAATCAGAGTTTCCCTAGTATCTAGGACCTGGAAACTAGAACCTGTTAAAAGCATAGCCATAAACTATGCGCTTTTGCGATAATCATGCGCACATTTTATTTTCCGGGATTACCCATGGCTGAAAAAGATCCACCCGTCATACTGGTTGATGGCTCTTCTTACCTGTTTCGGGCTTTTCATGCCCTGCCGCCGTTGACCAACAGCAAGGGGCAGCCGACCGGTGCCGTTTATGGTGTGATCAATATGCTGCGCAAGTTGCGCGAGGAGTACCAGCCCGAGTACATGGCCGTGGTGTTTGATGCCAAGGGCAAGACCTTTCGCCATGAAATCTACAAGGAGTACAAGGCGCATCGCCCGCCTATGCCCGATGACCTCAAAGTACAGATCGAGCCGCTGCACCAGCTGGTAAAAGCCCTGGGTTTTCCGCTGATTTCAGTTGAAGGCGTCGAGGCTGATGATGTGATCGGCACACTGGCGGCCAGCGCCACATCGCAGAAAAAAGAAATGCTGATTTCAACCGGCGACAAGGACCTGGCCCAGCTGGTTACTCCCCATGTCACCCTGATCAATACCATGAACAACGAGGTGCTGGATGAGGCCGGCGTTGAAAGCAAATTCGAAGTACCGCCTGAACGCATCATCGACTACCTGACCCTGGTCGGTGACACCTCCGACAACATACCGGGCGTGCCCAAGGTGGGACCGAAGACGGCAGTGAAGTGGCTCAAGCAATACGATTCGCTGGATAAGCTGCTCGAGCATGCTGAAGAAATCACGGGGAAAATCGGGGACAACCTGCGCAACAGCATTGACGACCTGCCGATGTCGCGTGACCTGGTGACGATTCGTTGCGAGCTGGACCTGGGACTCGATCTGGATGACCTGAAACTGCAGCAGCCGGACAACGAGACACTGCATGATATGTATGTAGACCTCGGATTCCGCAGCTGGCTGGACGACCTGTCTGCCGGTGAGTCGGCACCTGACAGGAAAATATCGGATTCCAGCTATGAAACCGTGCTGGCTAAAAAAGACTTCGATGCCTGGCTGAAGAAACTCAAGGCCGCCGATGCCTTTGCTTTTGATACCGAAACCACCAGCCTGGATTACATGGCGGCGCGTGTCGTGGGCGTGTCGTTTGCGGTCAAGGCGGGGGAAGCGGCCTATGTTCCGTTTGGCCATGATTATCCCGGCGCACCCGAACAGTTGAGTGAAAAGGATGTGCTCGGAGCGCTGAAGCCGTTACTGGAGGATGCGAAAAAAGCCAAGATCGGGCAGAACCTGAAATACGATGCCCACGTGCTCGCCAATCATGGCATATACATGCGGGGCATCGCCGAAGACACCATGCTCGAATCCTATGTGCTCGATTCTACCCAGCGACACGACATGGACAGTATGGCGCTGCGCCTGCTCGGCCACGAGACCATTCACTTCGTCGACATAGCCGGCAAGGGCGCGAAGCAGCTGACCTTCAATGAAATCGATCTCGAGCAGGCCGGCCCCTATGCCGCTGAAGATGCCGACATCACCCTGCAGATTCACCACAAGCTGTCAGCGCAATTAAAGGCAGAGAAAAAACTGATGGCGGTCTACCGAGATATCGAGCTGCCGCTGCTGCCGGTATTGCTGAATATCGAACGCACCGGCGTCAAGGTCGATGTCGCAATGTTGCAAAAACAAAGCAGGCAGCTGGCAAAAAGCATCGTCGGAATCGAGCAGCAGGCATTTGATGTTGCAGGTGAAACATTCAATCTGGCATCACCAAAGCAACTGCAGACCATCCTGTTCGACAAGCTGGGACTTAAACCGAAACGCAAGACACCCAAGGGTCAGCCATCTACAGCAGAAGATGTGCTGCAGGAGTTCGCCGATGAGGGTGAGGAACTGCCGGCGCTGATCCTGAAGCACCGCAGTATGAGCAAGCTGAAATCGACCTATACCGACAAGCTGCCGCAACAGGTCAATGCTGAAACCGGACGGGTTCACACATCCTATAACCAGACCGTCGCCGCCACAGGGCGGCTGTCATCCACCGATCCCAACCTGCAGAATATCCCCATTCGCAGCGAAGAAGGCCGGCGCATTCGCCAGGCATTTATCGCGGAAAAAGGTTATTGCCTGCTTGCCGCGGATTATTCCCAGATCGAGCTGCGCATCATGGCGCATCTGTCGCAGGATGAGAGCCTGCTGAAGGCGTTCAGCGAGGGCATGGATATTCACAAGGCGACCGCCGCCGAGGTGTTCGGCGTCACGGTCGATGAAGTCGACAGCGGCCAGCGGCGTGCCGCCAAGGCCATTAACTTCGGCCTGATCTATGGCATGTCGGCATTTGGCCTGGCCAAACAGCTTGGCATTGGCCGCTACGAAGCGCAGGAATACGTGGATCTGTATTTCGCGCGTTACCCCGGTGTTAAGGCCTATATGGACAGTACCCGTGAGAAGGCGCACGAGCAGGGTTACGTGGAAACCGTTTTCGGCCGGAGGCTGTACCTGCCGGAGATCAACTCGCGTAACGGTCAGCGGCGCCAGTACGCCGAGCGCACCGCCATCAATGCGCCGATGCAGGGAACAGCGGCTGACATCATCAAGCGCGCCATGATCAATGTTGACCTGGCCCTGACCACGAAAAAGCTGGATGCCCGCGTGGTCATGCAGGTGCACGATGAGCTGGTGGTCGAGGTCGCAGAAAAACAGGCGGACAAACTCGCCAAATTGCTGCACTCCAGCATGGAAAGCGCCGCCGAGTTGAGCGTACCCCTGATCGTGGAAGTCGGGAAGGGTTCGAACTGGGACGAAGCTCATTAGTCAATACAGCTTTTTTTAAACGCAAAGGCGCCAAGGCGCAAAGAACGCAGAGAAAATTTAGCCGCGAATAACGCTAAGTACACGAATGGTGTTTCAATCATCGAGATCTATTGATTTTATTTACGAATAAAATAGCTTTGCGCATTTTGCGTTTTTCGCGGCTACAACTTATAAAAAACTTTGCGTTCTCTGCGCCTTCGCGTCTCTGCGTTGAAAGAATAAAAAAAGCCCGGCCAATATGGCCGGGCAAACAGACGGGACTAGCTTGGGGGTGCTAATCCCTAACGGTTCGCTCAGGGAGGCAAGCGAACCTGCGCCGGGCTACAGCGCATTCCTTGAAAAAGATCCTAAGCAAGTGGTCTCACACATTCCCTGATATTGATTAAAGACCAACCATTACATATTGCTGAATGAAACCGATAGGCGGTAACTTATGCGCTGCAAAGGGCGAGGATATTTATGTGAATAAGCTGTGGATAAGAAATTATAGCCAATAAAAACAAAAACTAAAAGAGACGTTTTTATCTATGTAGATAGCTTGTATGGCTAAGTGCACGCTTGTCGGGTAACTTTCCACTTCTTTAGGCTTAGGCATTAATTTTTAACGCAAAGGCGCGAAGACGCAGAAATCGCAAAGGGGGATAATGGTTGTTAGTGGTTTTTTAAGGCTATTAAAAAAAATAAATATTATCTTTGCGTACTATGTGCCTTCCGAGCCTTTCATCCGATAACCGGATGTTTTGAGCCCCCTCTCCCTCTGGGAGAGGGTTGGGTTGAGGGCACAGTGAAGTTTATTTCCGTTTACCTCAAACAAATACACAACCCCCTATCATGAACTTTGCGTCCTCTGCGCCTTCGCGTATTTGCGTTGAAATTATCAATCCAGTTCAAGCCACTCATTAAGCTTCGCCACCAGTTCATTCAGCCCGGTTTGTTTCAGCGCCGAAAACACCTGGGCAGTGGCATTGGAGCCGCTTTCTTTCAGCTGTTTTCTCACCGACAGCAGGCTGTTCTGCTGGGGGCCGCGCTTGAGCTTGTCGGCCTTGGTCAGCAACACGTGGGCCGGCAGGTTGAAGTAATGACACCATTCCAGCATTTGCCAGTCGAAGTCTTTCATCGGATGGCGTATGTCCATAATAATGACCAGCCCGCGCAGGCTTTGTTGCTGCTGTAAATAGGCTTCCATCAGTTGTTCCCATTCATGTTTCATTTTTTCCGGCACTTTCGCATAACCGTAGCCGGGAAGGTCGACCAGGCGACGGTGCTCGTCGAGTGTGAAAAAATTAATCAGGCGTGTGCGGCCGGGTGTCTTGCTGGTCTTGGCCAGCCCCTTGTTACCGCACAGGGTATTGATGGCGCTGGACTTTCCGGCATTGGAGCGGCCGGCAAAGGCGACTTCGGCGCCTTCACCCCTGGGAAACTGGCCCGGTTTGCCGGCGCTGATCAGAAATGAAGCGCGACGGTAGTACTGATTGTTTGCTGCCTGGGACATAGCGCCCGCATTATCAGTGTCAAATTGATGAATAACAAGCGGTAGTGTAGAATTCGCCCACATTTTGTCGCGTGCCGGCAACCAACAAGATCCGGAGTTCCAATTCAATGAAAAAGATTATCGTATCCAGCATGGTTCTGATGTTTGCATTTGCTGGTGTTGTACACGCAGCAGGCAATGCTGAAGCAGGCAAGACCAAGGCCGCAGCCTGTGGTGGTTGCCATGGAATGGATGGCAACAGCCTGGTGCCGACATTCCCCAAGCTGGCTGGGCAGGGTGAGAAATATATCGCCAAGCAGGTCATGGACTTCAAGGCGAACACGACCCGCAAAAACGAAATGATGCTGGGTATGGCTGCTGCATTGAGCGAAGAAGATGCAGCCGATATCGGTGCCTTTTATGCCACACAGAAACTGGCCGGTCCTGCACCCGCTGATGAAAGTAATCTGGCCATGGGCAAGCAAATCTACAAGGGCGGCAACCTGACAGAAGGTACACCGGCCTGCCAGGCATGCCATGGTCCCAAAGGTGCCGGTATTGCCGGTTCCAGCTATCCCCAGGTTGGCGGCCAGTATCCTGACTACACCCTGGCACAGCTCAAGGCTTTCCGCGACGGCTCTCGCGCCAACGATGATAAAGAACTGATGCGTTCTATCGTCAAGGACATGAGCGACGAACAGCTGGCAGCCGTTGCGAACTACATCGCTACCCTGCACTGATCAGTCTTTATATTGTGTGTTAAGAAAAAGGATGGCATTGCCATCCTTTTTTTATGCCGCGCATTACCAGGTATTCGTTTAGCCCGGATTTCTCACCAGGATCACGGGAGCAGGCGCAGGATTCGTGTTCGTAAGCGCCGTTCTGGAGCGAAAAGCGTAGCAATAGCTACGGTTTGAGTGAAGAGCAAGCTTACGGACGCGAAGACCAGCCTGAACCGTGATAGGCATGCTTGAAAAACACACTGTATTTTGATCACCCGGGTTTTCTTCAAAGAGACCAATGCTTTATCAGTATACGACGCCGCCTGGTGAGAAATGCGGGCTAGTGCACGCTCTTCATCGAAGCTGATCTCAACAGACTGAGATGTCTTCAAGCTGTTAATTACAACACACGCCCAAACCGCGTAAACTTGTCAGGCTATCGGCATAGCCCGTGATAGCCATATGTCACCGTTGCTGGAATGATAATTCTGAAGAATAAGCTTATCCTGCTGCTTGGCCTGTTAGTGCTGGTTAATTCAGGCTGTACGACGCTCCCACCTGCGCCACCGCAACCCGTCGTCAACAGCCTGCCGCCAGCCGCAACCGGCGCCATTACTGAAACCTCTGACCGTATTTCACGCGACCTGGAAGATGATGAATCGGCCTATTTACTGCTATCACGCAATGACGATGCACTCAACTGGCGCCTGGCACTGGCCGACCATGCCACCACCGCGATCGATGCCCAGTATTTCATCTGGCAAAACGATGAGACCGGCCACCTGCTGTTTGACCGTTTACTCAGAGCAGCCGACCGGGGTGTACGTGTAAGGCTGCTGGTCGATGACATCTGGTTTGCCGCCAATGACGAGGTCATCGCGGCAATCAGCAATCACCCGAATTTTGATATCAAGATATTCAACCCGGGCTATGCACGCCACAAAGTTTCAGGTGCGCTTGAGTTCCTCGCAAAATTCCAGGAATTGAACAGGCGCATGCATAACAAGCTGTACATCGTCGACAATCGCATTGCTATCGTTGGTGGACGCAACATCGGTAACCCCTATTTCGGCCTTAGTGAGAAATACAATTTCCGCGATCTCGATGTCATGACAACAGGGCCGGTGGTTGAGGAGATATCTGAAGCCTTTGATGACTACTGGAATACCGAGCTCGCCTACCCCGGCCACCTCATGTCTGACAAGGTATCTGTGGATGACCTGGATGCAGTACGCGATGGCGTCAAAGAATATCTCGCTAAACATGGAACGCTGTTAACAAGCTATCCACTGCTGCCACGTGACTGGTCGGTAGAAATGGAACAGCTCACACGCCATATGAAATCAGGAGAAGGCCACTTCCTGCAGGACGAGCCCGTTATGACAGACGGCGAAGAGCTCAAGCTGTTCGATATGCTGGATATTCTCGCCACACCCTCACATAAAGAACTGATAGTGGTTTCACCTTACTTCATACCGGTCAACGGCATGCTCGAAGGCATGTCTGAGCTGAACGACGAAGGTGTACAACTGAAAGTCCTTACGGCATCGCTGGCGTCAAACAACCATACATCAGCACACAGTCATTATAAAAAATACCGTCGCCGCATCCTGGATACCGGTGCTGAGCTATATGAATTCCGCCACGATCCTTCACCCGCGATCAGCACACAGGCAAATGTTCCGCCCGTCACGGCCAACTTTATCTCACTGCATGTAAAAGCACTGGTCGGCGATCGCCAGCGCTGTTTTCTTGGATCACTCAACCTCGATCCACGTGCACTCGAAATAAACACCGAGAACGGTCTTTATATCGAATCACCTGAACTGGCAGAAGAGCTGGCGAAAAAATTTGAGGCCCTGATGCTGCCGGAAAATGCCTGGCGCGTACATCTCGACGAGGAGGA
>CALLCZ010000095.1 GCA_937998645.1 uncultured Gammaproteobacteria bacterium | reverse complement strand
CTGCGCCTCTGCGAGAAAACAGTCGTAAAAAGTACAGTTATGGCTATCCTGTTAAAGCCTGGCCAGAGCTTCTATCACCGGTGCTGTTTCGGGTTCACAACCCCGCCAGATGCGAAAGGATTCGGCAGCCTGTTCGACCAGCATGCCTTTTCCGTCAACAACGCGTTTTGCACCCTGTTGCATCGCCCAGTGCATGAACGCAGTCGGTTCGTTGGCGTACATCATGTCATAGCAAAATGTATTTTCATTAACCAGGCTTGCGGGCAGCGAAGGCAGTTCGCCACTGAGGCTCGCGGAAGTTCCATTAATGATGATGTCATAACTGTCTGTACCGAATTCATCCAGACCTTGGCCCCTGATGATGCCCAGGTCGGAGAAATCTTCAGCAAGTTGAAGCGCTTTTTCTCCGGTTCGATTGGCAATGGTCAATGATGCCGGCCTGCTAGCAAGCAAGGGTTCGATGACACCGCGTACTGCACCGCCGGCTCCGACTATAAGAATGCGCTTGCCCTCAAGATCAAGCTTATGGTTTCTGACGAGGTCCCGCACCAGGCCAACACCGTCAGTATTGTCGCCAAAATAATCACCGGTTCCATTAATAACCAGCGTATTCACTGCGCCCGCACGCTCGGCCCGCTCACTGCGCCGTGTTGCCAGCTTCCATGCATCCTGTTTAAACGGCACGGTTATATTGAGCCCTTTGCCATTGTTTTCAGCAAAGCGGGCTACCGCATTATTGAAATCGCCGGCTTCGACCAGCTCGGCTGTGTATATCAATTGCTGCCCGGTCTGCTCGGCAAAGCGGGCATGAATGAAAGGAGATTTGCTATGCTCGATCGGGTTGCCGAAAACCGCATAGCGGTCGATATTATTTGACATCTGAACGCTCAGTGAATCAGCTGTTCAACCACTCGGCCACGGTTTTGGCATAGTAAGTGAGAATGCCGTCAGCACCGGCACGTTTGAAAGAAAGCAATGATTCAAGCACGGTGGCTTTCTCATCCAGCCAGCCGTTTTGCGCAGCAGCCTTCAGCATCGCGTATTCACCGCTGACATGATAGACATAGGTCGGTACTTCAAAAGTATCTTTTAGCCTGCGTACGATATCGAGATAGGGCATGCCGGGCTTTACCATAAACATGTCAGCGCCTTCATTGATATCCAGTTCGACTTCACGCATTGCTTCATCGGAATTGGCCGGGTCCATCTGGTAGCTGTACTTGTTGCCGGCACCAAGGTTGGCAGCAGAACCGACAGCATCTCGAAACGGGCCATAAAAACTGGAGGCATACTTCGCAGAGTAGGCGAGGATGCGCGTATGGATGAAGCCGCCTGCTTCCAGAGCTTCCCTGATAGCGCCGATGCGGCCATCCATCATATCGGAAGGCGCTACGATATCAGCGCCGGCTTCGGCATGTGAAAGCGCCTGTTTCACCAGTACATCGACAGTCTCGTCATTGAGTACATAACCGGTGTCATCGATCAGCCCATCCTGTCCGTGTGAAGTGAACGGGTCCAGTGCAACGTCGGTGATGACGCCTAGATCAGGGTGGCTTTGTTTGAGTGCACGTACGGCGCGTTGTGCAAGGCCGTCCGGATTATAAGCTTCTGCGGCATCATCCGATTTTTTGCTGTCACCGGCCACCGGGAATAATGCGATCGCAGGTATGCCGAGCTGTACACATTGGCCGGCTTCAATCAGTAACTGGTCAATGCTGACACGCTCGATGCCGGGCATAGATGGCACCGCTTCACGCTGGTTCTCACCCTCTATGATGAACATCGGGTAGATAAGATCATCAATATCAAGACGATTTTCACGCATCAGGCGACGTGAGAAATCATCACGTCGCATACGACGCATGCGTACAGCTGAAAATGAATCGTTGTTTGACACCATGTGCTCCACAATCTAATACAAATGCGGTATTGTACCAGCCTCTGAGTTATCAAGCATATCAGGAGTAATCCGCGATGAAACGATACCTGCGAAGTATATTGTTTATCCTGTGCCTGTCATTTTCGTCTGCACAGGCAGACTCCAGTATATTTGTCTACAGCTCAGACAAGCCGATTACCGAGGTCTATGACAAGGTGTACAGGAGCCTCGAGGATGCGCGTTTTTACGTGGTTTTCGAGCCGAATATCGGCGAGAACCTGGCGAAATTTGCCGAACGCTGGGGCGATCAATACAACAGGAGCAAACTCAGCGCGATTCGCAGCATGGTGTTCTGCAACGTATGGTATACAAACCAGATCAGTAACAAGGACCCCAGCATGCTGGCGTTGTGCCCGTTGCATATGACTCTGATCGAAAAAGACGGCAGCACAACCGCGCTGTTTGCACGGCCAACGGTGATAGCGGCAGACAGCCCGGCAAGAGGCATACTTGCAGATCTGGAATCCGAGGTGATAACAGCGATCAAAAAGGGCATGGACTGAACCTGCCACGGCCTGCCTGCACGCTGTGCAAGAAACCGGAAGAGACGGATTTTGCTGCCCGGTTTCAGCCTGATATTGCATTAATCGCTGGTAAATCAACGCTTTTCTGACTATATAAGTGTTTATCGCCACACCCATCGTGGTGTCGGCTAAATGTGACCCAATCCTGAGTGTTCTGCTGTATTACCCGCATGCCCAAGACAGGTGTTAGCTTGCGGGTGAATTGTCCCTGGAGGTCACATCAATGCCTGATACGAATACCAAACAGCGCATCCTGCTGGTCGAAGAATCGGCGACCTTGCGCTACATTCTGGGCAAACTTTTACAAAAGCAGGGCTATGAACTGCTCGCTGTCGATTCTTTTGTTTCCGCCATCGATACACTACAGAATGTGACGCTGAACCTGGATGGCATCATTGTTGGATGGCCTAATTACGAACATTTTGAAGAGTCTACGCAGTTACTGGTGCTGCTGGACAGGGAACCTTACAGTGAAATGTCGGTAATTCTTCTATCTAACGACGCCGAAGTCGAACTGCTGACCTGGATGGGTACGCGCCAGAAAACCGCGCTGGTTCCCTGGGAAAATTACCAGGAAGTGACTACCTCATTGCATACCTTGCTGACACCAGGAGCAGAAAAAGTTGAGGAATGGCGCCGGTTATTTCAAAGCGAGAAACAAACACGAGTGTTGTTTGTTGATGACTCGAAAAGCATTCGTACCTATTACAAGCGGCTGCTGGAGAGAAATGGCTACGCGGTGGAAACAGCCGAATCTGTAGAACAGGCTTACGATATTGCCATCAGCAAGCCATTCGATATAGCGATCGTTGATTATTTTATGCCCGATGAAAATGGCTATGTGCTGTGTCAGAAACTGCGTGATGATGAGCGTACAGAAAATATCCGCACAGCCGTGATAACAGGAACCTACCTGGATTCGGTTATACGCGATTGCCTGCAGGCCGGCGCAGTTGAATGCATGTTCAAGAACGAGGCGGAAGAGCTGTTCCTTGCGAGATTGGCCGCCATGGGTCGTTTTATCGAGGTGCAGAATTCAATTGAACTGCAGCGCGAACGTCTACAGGCTATTCTTGAATCTGTTGGCGAGGGCGTATACGGAGTTGATAACGATGGCCGGCTCACTTTTGTCAATCATGCAACATTGAAAGTTCTGGGTGTAGATGATGACAGTTCATTAATCGGTGTGCCTGCTATAGATGCCTTGCATTACACGGATGAAGGCAGGCATGGCGTCGACCAGTTGCGGGATGCATACGGGAAAGACGCCAAGCTTCGCTGTTGGGAAACAAATTTCAAGCATCATTCGGGTAAACCGGTACCCGTTGAGTGCACCATATCTCCACTGAAACTAAACGGGGAGCAGGATGGTTCTGTAATTGCATTCAGGGATATTTCCAATCAGAAAATGCTGGAAGAAAAGCTTCGCTGGCAGGCAACCCATGATCACCTGACTAACCTGTACAACCGGCGTTACTTTGAAAACCATCTTGAGAAAGAGATCAGGGATTCACAGCGTACCGGTATCATGGGTGCAATGATTTACATCGATCTTGATCGCTTTAAATATGTCAATGACACCGCCGGGCATGAAACCGGTGACAGAATGCTGCTGGAGATCAGTCGTGTGCTGTCGAAGATGCTGCGCAGAAACGATGTCATAGCGCGTATAGGTGGTGATGAATTTGCTATTCTGATAAAGAATGTGGATTCTGTGCTGGCAACCAGCCTGGCAAATGAATACAGGTCGGCGTTGAGCAATATAAGCATTAATGGCGGACAGCAAACCTATCATGTACATGCCAGCTTTGGTGTCGCCATGATGGATGACGAGAATATGACTGCGGGTGATCTGCTGGCGAATGCAGATATTGCCTGCCATATAGCCAAGCGCATGGGCAGAAACCAGTCCCACCTTTATGACCAGGCCAGTGATGAACGTAATGCTATGGGCACCGAGCTAGGCTGGTCGTCACGTATTCGCAACGCGCTGGATAATGATGATTTCGAATTGCACTATCAGCCGATTGTTTCGATGGCAGACATCAATCTGAAAAACCTGCCAGCACAGGATGGCGCCATCTGGCAGACGCATTTGAATGACAATGATGGTGCGTTCCATTACGAAGTACTGGTTCGCATGCGTGGGGAAAATGGTGAGTTATATTACCCGAGCTCGTTCCTGCCAACTGCAGAACGTTTCAATCTGTTGATGGAGCTTGATATGTGGGTCGTCGAAAATGCGCTGAAGGATATAGCGACCAGTGGCAATCCGAAAGGCAGGGTGACATTGTCGATCAATCTGTCAGGGCATTCTCTCGATGATGATGAAGCGCAGAGCAATATTATCAAGCTGCTGCAAGAGTATAGTGTGCCACCCAGTTCTATCGTATTCGAGATCACAGAAACCAGCGCAATCGCAAATCTCGAACAGGCAAACCGTTTTATTCGAGACATGTGTGCAATAGGCTGTCGTTTCTCGCTGGATGACTTTGGCTCCGGATTCTGCTCGTTCGCGCAGCTCAAGAACCTGCCGACAAACCTGGTCAAGATCGATGGCCAGTTCGTGAAGAGCATGGCGCGCGGTGCTACTGACCGTGCCATCGTCACCGCGATGAATGATGTTGCGCATTCACTTGGACGCTATACCGTTGCAGAATATGTCGAGAGCCCGGAGGTTATAAGGCTGCTGAAGATATGCGGTGTCGACAAGGTACAGGGGAATTATATATCCCGTCCGTTAACCGAGCTGCCATGCGTTAACGTCGTTAACCTGCGCAAGCGGGCAAGTTCCGAGTAATAAATCCGGGCCTTTCCCAGGGCCCATGATCACGCCCTGAGCACATAGGGAATACTTGTCCGCTTGCCGCTACACGGCCCCACGCGAATGAACGCTAATTCTTAAAAACAACATTCACAGATGAACGCAGATAAACACAGATATTTAATATGCTATTTATCCGCAAAAAACGCGGAGGATGAAAAAAGCGTTAGAACCTTTATTTATGTTTTTGTTTTATTTGCGTTCTTTGCGTTTTTAGCGGACCATTATTCTTAATGCGTATATCAAAGTCATGGGGTCCCTGCGTGTACAGTAGCGACAGAATAAAAACATCCGTGTTTATCTGCGTTCATCTGTGGACTAAATAACCCTTCGTGGCCCTTGCGCCTCTGCAAGAGTAAAAGTTTATAGCCTTTTCTATACAGCCAGCCAGTCGGTTGGCTTGAGGTATATCTGGTAAAGCTCGGCTTCTGCTGAGCCCGGTTCGGGTTTCCAGTTGTATCGCCAGTTCACGACGGGCGGTAATGACATCAGGATAGATTCTGTACGCCCGCCTGTCTGCAGGCCAAACAAGGTGCCACGATCATATACCAGGTTGAACTCAACGTAACGTCCGCGACGGTATAGCTGAAAACTGCGCTCACGTTCACCATATTCAGTATTTTTACGCTTCTGTACGATCGGCAAATAGGCCTTCAGGTAATGATCGCCAACGCTTTGCATGAATGCAAAAGACTGGTCGAATCCGTTTTCATTCAAATCATCGAAGAACAGGCCGCCAATGCCGCGCGGTTCGTTGCGGTGTTTCAGGAAGAAATATTCATCGCACCATTTTTTAAATCGCGGATATACGTCAGCGCCAAATTCCTCACAGGCATCCCGCGAAACACGGTGCCAGTGTACGCAGTCTTCACGGTTGCCGTAATAAGGCGTGAGGTCGAAGCCGCCACCGAACCACCATATCGGCTCTTCGCCTTCTTTTGTTGCGATGAAAAAGCGAACGTTTGCGTGCGAAGTCGGTACGTACGGATTATGTGGATGTATAACCAGTGACACACCCATGGCTTCGAATTCACGGCCGGCGAGTTCGGGTCTGTGTGCGGTGGCTGAAGCGGGTAATTCCTTCCCCTGTACATGTGAGAAGTTGACGCCGGCCTGCTCGAATACAGCGCCATTGGTGAGTACACGGGTCAGGCCACCACCGCCTCCTTGTTCACGTTGCCATTCATCACGGATGAAATCCGCCTTGCCGTCTTCCGCAGCGAGGGTGCTGCAAATATTTTCCTGCAGGTTTAACAGGTACTGTTTGACTGCATTGACGTCGGGTGTGTTGTTTGGGTTCATGCTAGCCCCGCATATTGTATGAAGGATTTGGATTTTATGGGCAATATTTTGTCAGGAACAAAATATCGCGTTAGCCCCGAAGGGGTGAGTCTCATGGATGAGACGAACAACCTGGCTAAGCTTCTTGTCATATTATTCACTCTCGATCATTTCGCATCCGCCTTCGTGCAATATGCGGGCTAGTTCCGCAGCAGTTGTCTGCTTTTCAGGTGACGAATTTTTGAGGGCTTGCCGGTGCAATTATGATTGGATATGAGCATGCTATCAACAAGGCCGTCGAAATAGCGGTGCAGCTGCAAGGCATTCAACGCAGGTTTCCTGCCGGCGGGATTTGCGCTGGTCGAGACCAGTGCGTGGCCGAGCTGATCACACAGGCGCATCACCAGTGGATGTGTGGTGATGCGAATGGCAATCGTACCCTGGCCTTCCGTGATCCAGTCAGGGGCCGTGTTTTTTGCGGGCACGATCCAGCTGGTCGGTTCATGCTCGCCAATAATGGCTGCACGTTCATTGCGGTCACTGACATCGATCAATGCATCAAGTTGTTGCAGGCGAGAGGCAAGCAATATCAACCCCTTGCCGGTCTTTCTGAGTTTGAGGGCGTTGATTTCAGTGACAGCTTCGGCGCAAAGTGGATCACAGCCAAGCCCGTAAACCGTGTCTGTGGGGTATGCGATGACGCCGCCATGGCGAACACAGTGAACAGCAAAGCGGATTGCAAATTCAGTAGCCATTATGTTTAGTGGTT
>CALLCZ010000094.1 GCA_937998645.1 uncultured Gammaproteobacteria bacterium | reverse complement strand
ACAGCGCCATGAAGTATATTATCGGAACAATGGTGGGTGTAGCTCAGTTGGGTGAGCTGGAACCGAAAGTCCAGTGGACTTTCGCAGTTCAGCGAACGCCGGACAGGAGTCTGGCCGGTACTCACTCGATGCGAAGCAAGGCAGGACGCCGCAGCGCCATGAAGTATATTATCGGAACAATGGTGGGTGTAGCTCAGTTGGTAGAGCCCTGGATTGTGATTCCAGTCGTCGTGGGTTCAAATCCCATCACTCACCCCAAATTTGCGTGTATTTGCGCACACGTAAATAGATTGTCGCGAAGCGACACTATTATATGGGTCATTAGCTCAGCTGGTAGAGCAGGAGACTCTTAATCTCTTGGTCCGGGGTTCGAATCCCTGATGACCCACCAATTAAAGCCGCATCACTCGGGGCTTTCAGCGATTATCGCAATGCCCCGTTGTGGTGCTGGTGTTTTATCAGCAAGACAATAGCAAGCCATAAGTGCGAAATTGTAGACTTTGCCTAACATGCAATGACGCATTAACCGACACCAATAGAATCAGTCTTACAGCATAATTGCACCCAAGCCGACCAGGATATCAGGTGACGACCGACAGGTGAGTCTGGCTATGCGTTCCGGCCTTAGGGACGGTTCGCTTTTACGGGGGATGATGTTTAGGTGGGCACTCCACCCCAAGGATGCGGGTGTCTCAATATTTCTTATAGCCGACAGCATCATTCAACTTCCGCTACCAACTCATGCCGGACTATCAGGCTACTGTCACATAATTTAACAAATCCCTGTCTTCAGCAGATTTGCACCATGGCCGCAGCGCAAAAGTCACTGATAAGAAGTAAACGAGGTCAGGTCTTTTATTGTGCATAAGCTTGATGAATGAACAATAAAAGACCTGACCCCTTTGTTGCTTCGCAACTCGTAGCTGGCTTTCATAAATCACTCATCAAACACGAAAGATGAATTATCCTAACGTGGAAAATTGATCAACATCAATAAATAGTAGGTCAGTTATAGAAATTGATAATTATCATTTTGCGTTCAAGAATGATTTGTTAGGTTTGTACATAATTTGAAATTGATGCTGACAAAAGACTTCGAGATTTTGTTGGAACAAACTTAAAAGGTATGTATAAATGATTTTAGATGCGTTGACATATTCGGTAATGACGGTTGTGGTAGCGCTATCTTTTATCGTTATTTATTTGACTTGTTCTCATCAGAAACAAAAAAATGATAGCGGTGAATTGTAGGGGTTGATTATCTATCTATATCTGTAGCTTCCAACTTATATTTTAGTCAATACGGCTTCATAGTAAGCAGCTGGAAGGGTTTTGAATTACAGGAACCTGTCGTAAGTTGGAGTACCTCAAATACAAGATGCCAGACATGTCCTCAAATAATCTGGTAGATACGCCTGGTTTATCCAGTAAATTCATGCGTCGGTATGGTTGCGCCGAAGTATCGAAATGCAACCGCTCTACTAATATATATCACTGCTTCCGACTCAAGGTGGCCGCAAGCAGCCAGTCAGGTGATTTGGTCTGAATTTCATGCCTGAGAGTCCGCTGACGACCGAAACAGAACTCCGCATAAGAGTTAGATCACCCTGAATATCGGCTGGATATACTTATGGCCTTTCCCCCAACAGGTATCTTGATGAACTGGATCATTAACAGGGACAGAGGCAGCAGGGTCAAATTATCATTTATATTTGTAGGCGCATGTCAACCAAAAGCATGTTCATGCGTTAGAGGGTTTTATAGGCAGTTATGAATGGTGATTAATAATGGAACGCAAGATAGATTATCTGCGAGATGACACGATTTTTAAGATAGTTGTATGGCTATTTGTCATAGCTGTTGTTTACATGGATATTAAAACAACCTTTTTTTAATTACAGCACATAGGCAGTTATTCAGACTGGCAAAATTATCAAACTTATTCTGCAGATATAGAACATGTCTACCCATAATATAAACATCAGACGACAATTCAATCCCGATTCCCGTACCCATATGCTTGACAGGTTAAAGGTCGAGCATGGGCAGATACTGAGAAAGTTAAACTTATTAGAGCTGCAATACCTGGACATGTGTCGCGGCAAGACCCCCGACTACTCCTTGATGCAAAGCATCGTTGTTTATATTCAAGAGTACCCGGAACAAATACATCATCCGCTGGAAGATATGATTTACTCTATTTATCTCGAGCGTGTAGATGATGCTGAGTTTGTGCGAAAACTAATACCAGAGCATACACAACTGGAAGTTGTTACACGAGAATTAAGAGAGTTACTTGAATCCTTGCCAAAATGTCCTGCTTCTAATGAAAAATTTAAGCAACTACTATCAGAATTTCTCGTTGGGCAACGGCATCACATTTATACTGAAGAGTCGGAAGTGTTTCCGTTGGTGAAAAGTGCTTTAACAATAGAGGACTGGAAGCGGCTTCAATATATGACGCCCATCCTGGATGACCCGATTTCGGGCAGATGGACGTGGTATGACTATGAGCGTTTAAGCCGAGAAATTGAAGGTAAATATAAAATGGAATTTCCTGGCGGAGGCAACGGCAATCTAAATTTGACTGAAACTGATCACCCGCAAATGGTTTAACGATTCACCTGATCGAGCATGAAATAAATATCAGTCTGGGAGTGGTTTTGGTGCTCATATGACGTATTCAAGGTGCACCTGCCATCAGTAAGGGGCAAATTATGACAGTAAGAAAAAGCAATTCAATAATGGTAACCATTTGTATTTATTATTGTTATTAGTTTTAGCTGATTGTGGTTATTCGAATATTGACGATTCTTAATCTCCTGGTCCGGGGTTCGACAAAATCGCCTGGAGCGATTTTGCATGAGCGTGCAAGCATCAGGGATGAGACAAGTAATCCAGATGAGCCTTCAATTTAATCAACAGCTTAGGGCTTTTTTACCCCTTGCATGCTTGATATGAGTCACCCACTTGCGTATTATCGCGCCGAGTTAGATGGTTCAATATGCCGGGGTCAAACCAGACAGGGGGTCAGGCTGTTTCTGGAATGTATACTGTCTATTCTTAGCAGTTTTTAGTTTTGTCAAAAATGACAAGTGTTTATTACCTTGCCCAGAGAAGCAGATAATTTGTTTATTCTGAGTGTCTGCAAATCAGGCAATAACAACTGAGGAATTATTTAATGAAAAAGCTGACAGCAATCGCAATGTGTACCGGCCTGATAATGGCTACTTCTGGTGCCGCTATGGCTGATGGTAAGGCCACTTATGAACAAGCCTGCAAGGCTTGTCATATGACTGGTGCCGCTAACGCCCCCAAGCTTGAAGACAAAGCCGCATGGAAGCCTCGTATCGCCCAGGGTATGGATGCACTGTATACTTCAGTGCTGAAAGGTAAAGGAGCAATGCCTCCCAAGGCCGGTCGTGCTGATTTGTCTGATGATGTGATTAAAGCTGCTGTTGACTATATGGTTTCTCAAGCCAAGTAGTTCTGCGGTTTTAACTGATGGAAAAGCCCGCTTTATGCGGGCTTTTTTTGTGCTTGAGTGACTGCTTACAACAGCATCTTCAACGGATCAAAGCAACACCTTTTCTTTAGATTAAAAGATGGAGTGTTGAATCATGTTTTTCACCAGCCTGTTCGATAATTACCATGCACTGACGACCTTGTGTAAACGGAGTGAGGGCCTGCCGCCTTTCGCTTCGTTATGTAGATGATCCCCTTCTATTAGTCTATATATAAAGTATCGATCGCGGATACGACAGTCATTCACCCGGGCTTGCAGTGGGCTGTCGTCATAACCATCGATCGCTCCCCCCTAAATGAAATTCAATAGCGCGTATATATGTCAGCATTTACGAGGTTAAATTGCGGGAATCAGTTCCATTGCAGTCATGGTTAGAATTGTTATGCCGGATGATTCCAGGCGTAAGCCAGGCTGTTTTGCTCCCGAATTTATCTGCAGAGTCTTCGATACAGTGGCCACCACAGGCCGATATTCACGATGATCTGATGACGTCCGCCTGCCTCGCGGCCAGTCAGAAAAAAATGGTCACAACATCACTTTCAGCAGGGCGAGGCAATGACTGCGAGGAAGATACGGTCATTGCATTGCACCTGAGTGGGCCAGATTCTTTCAGCGCAGTGTTGGCGATCCTGGTCAGTATAAAACCTTCAAGGCAATCCGCGGTCCTGCAAATTTTGCAATGGGGCGAAAGCTGGTTGCAACTCCTGTTGCAACAGCAGTCGGATAAACCACGTGACGCAGTCCAGGACGATGCTCGCGAAAATGGATCGCTGACTGCCGGGGTCTGGCATATAGTCACCGGCTGGCGCAAGCGCTCACGCAGGGTGGTGGCGGGAGCGCTCCTGTTGGGACTGATCATGTTGCTGCTGCCTGGCACATACCGTGTGACTGCACCGGCCAGTCTGGAGGGCAGTATCCAACGTGCCATCGTAGCGCCATTCGACGGCTTTATCATGCAGGCTCACGCTCGTGCAGGTGAGAATGTTGCAGCCGGTGAAGTTATCGCTGAACTGGACAGCAAGGAGCTGCTGCTGGAACAGCAGCGTTATTCAGCTGAAAGAGACGAATACAACAGGCAATATCGGCAGGCGCTGTCAAAGCGGGATATGGCGCAGGCGCATATATTCAAGTCGCAGGTCAGTCAGGCCGAAGCACAACTGCATTTACTCGAGAAGAAAATACAACGCTCATCGCTGTCGGCACCCCTCGATGGAGTCATTATCAAGGGTGACCTGAGTCGTTCACTGGGCGCAACGGTTGAAAAGGGCACTGTCCTGTTTGAAGTCGCACCGCTGGATGAATATCGACTGGTCATACTCGTTGATGAACAGCAGGTGATTGATGTGCAACCAGGCATGCAAGGTGAGTTGACACTGAAAGCACTGCCGGACGCGGAGCTTGCGTTTACTGTTCAACAGGTTTCACCCGTGTTTGAAGAAAATGCGAGCGGCATTGCCTATCGTGTCGAAGCAGGTTTCAACGAGGAGAACCCAGCGTTAAGGCCGGGTATGCAGGGTATAGCGAAAATCAGCATCGATCAGCGCAGTTACCTTTGGATATTCCTGCATGAGTTGATCGATGCGATCAGGTTGTGGGGATGGTCATGGCTGCCCTGAGTCTGGACCAGGCAGCCGACACGGTTGACGACGCCTGGCAGTGCATCGCCGGGTTGCAGCTTCGACTGCATGGGTCGCTGACATTTCATATACACCACTATCGTGGAGAGCCTTGG
The DNA here is from genome assembly GCA_937998645.1 of uncultured Gammaproteobacteria bacterium. Lineage (GTDB taxonomy): Bacteria > Pseudomonadota > Gammaproteobacteria > SZUA-229 > SZUA-229 > JABDQW01. Next base: position 28,471 of record CALLCZ010000094.1, on the reverse strand, counting down.
CTCATCATCGCTGATCAGCGGGATGGAAACTATTTCCGCTGCAGTGCCAGTGTAGAGCAGTTTCTGTACCTGCTGGATGGCGCACGAAGCGTTGAACAGGCCCTGGTTGAAGCACAACAGCTGACGGGCCGGGATTTATCACAACAGGATATCGTACTCCTGATAGCTAACCTGAAGTCGAACGGCCTGTTGAGGGTGGATGCCTGTGAGGTCAACAGTAATGAAATCCAGGGGCAAGCGGACAGGGAGAAGCCCGCTGTGAACTCATGGCTGCGGCCCTTTGCAATCCGGTTCGCATTATTCAATCCCGACCGGTTCCTCGAGAAAAACGTACATTACTACAAGCCCTTGCTCAATACAGCTACGGCGCTGGTCTGGGCAGTCATGGTAGTCATCGCACTCGTCATGGCATGGCTCCATTGGCCGGAACTGGTCGAGCACAGCGAGACACGCTTCGCTGATCCCGGCAACCTCCTCTGGTACTGGCTGCTTTACCCGCTGGTCAAGACGCTGCATGAGTTTGGCCATGCCTGCTTTACCCGAGCGTGGGGTGGCCCGGTCCGCGAGATGGGTATCATGCTGCTGGTTTTTTTTCCTGTGCCTTACGTGGACAGTTCTGCGGCGCACGGATTCAGTGACAGGAAACGCCGAATACTGGTCAGTGCTGCAGGAATTATGGTCGAGACCTTTCTCGCATCCATCGCACTGCTGGTATGGGTCAATACGGATTCCGGAGCGCTGCATGACATGGCTTTTGACATCGTCATCATCGGCGGGATCTCGACCTTGATTTTTAACGCAAATCCGCTGTTGCGATTTGATGGCTATTACATACTGAGTGAACTGATCCAGATCCCCAATCTTGGAACGCGTTCACAGCAATACCTCGGCTACCTGTTCAAGCGTTATGCGCTGAACATACCCGGACTGCACACGCCTGTTACAGCAAAAGGAGAGCAAAAGTGGCTGGTCGCCTATGGCATCGGCGCCGGTATTTACCGTGTTTTTATCAGCCTGTTCATCGCATTCTGGGTTGCCGGTAAACTGTTTATCGTCGGCTTCCTGCTCGCCCTGTGGGCCATCATTGCCCAGATCCTGTACCCCGTAGTGCGGAATTTTATCCGATTGATACCCGTTGCAAGAGCAGCGAACAGGCTAAACCGGCTTGGAATTGTCGTCGGTATGTTTCTCGTAGTTATCACTATCAGTTTGCTGGTGCCTGCCGGCAGCAGCACCTATGCCGAGGGTGTCGTGAGCCTGCCGGAGAATGCCTATATACGTGCCGGCACCGACGGAATCGTTACCCGCATTCTGCGCGAAGACGGAACCCGGATCGAGTCCGGAGAAACAGTTCTGCTGCTCGAGAATATCGAGCTGGAGACCCGGCGCGACATACTGCTGGCAAGGCTGGAGGAAGCACGTGCCCGGCAGAAAGATATGATTCTGCAGGATCGAACAAAGTCCGAGAGTCTCAAGGCCCGGGTTTCAACCCTGGAAGCTGAACTTGAGGATATTGAGGGCCAGATAATTAATCTGCAGGTGACCAGTGCTTCACCTGGCGTCGTCTGCTTGCCGTTGGTCAATGATTTGCCAGGGCGGTATGTACGAAGAGGAGAGGTGATTGGGTATATCGCTGATCCGGACCAGGTAACTGCCCGGGTTGTTGTAAACCAGTCCGATATCGACCGGGTTCGCAGGCAATCACGACAGATCAAGGTCAAGTTAAGCAGCCGTCCTGCCGAGACATACATCGCAGAGTTGATGCAGGAGTTGCCCCAGGCAACCGACAAGCTTCCCAGCAGGCTGCTGGGTTCGGGTGCGGGTGGCGATGTTGCCGTGGATGCAAGGGACGAGAAGGGTGTACAGACAATCTCAAGCATATTTCAGGTCGAGATAGCGTTGCCGGTGAAATCGGTATCGGGCACACACCTGGGGCAGCGTATATACGTGCGCTTTATACACGAGCCAGAGTCGCTGGGAAACCAGATGCTGAGCTGGTTGAGCCAGTTCATGCTCCAGGAGCCATTCGTCTGACCATGCGCTACCAATTGTCGGCTTTAGTACTAAATACCCCGTGTATTTATGTCTTTTTAACTACATGAATATTATGAAAAAATCAATTTTTACACGATCGGCAGGCAGAGTCGGGATTATCGGCCGGCCTCTGCTTGAACCGCTGATACTGTTCGCGACAGGCCTGGTGTTGAGTTTCCAGGTGATGGCCGATGATGCTCCATTTTCATACAGTCCGATTCCTGCTGTTGACTGTGTCGTAAATCCAAACCGGGTAGTGGATCTTGCCAGTCCGGTCCCCGGTGTCCTGGATACCCTGCTGGTAGAGCGAAGTCAGCAGGTGACTGCAGGCCAGGTTGTTGCGCAGCTTGATGCAGGTGTAGAACGAGCAAGTGTCGATCTCGCTCAATACCGGGCAGGAACTCAATCTGAAATCAGTATCGGCAAGACTAACCTGAACTATGACAAGCGACGACTATCACGTCTCGATGCCCTGTATCAAAAGCAGGTCGTTTCCGTAGAGATAACAGAAGAGGCAGAGCGTGAAGCCGACCTGTCCAGGCTGAATCTGGAACAGGCCCAGGAGCTTGCAGTTATTCGCAAGCTGGAGCTGCAGCGTGCCAGGGAGCAGCTTCGGCAAAAATCGATCAAGGCGCCATTCGACGGCTTTGTGCTCGACACTTTCAAATTCAAGGGTGAGTACATCGAGGACCAGGCAATCCTGCGACTGGCGCAGCTGGATCCGCTGGTAATAGAAGCCATCGTTCCGATGGAAAACTTTGGCGAGATCAAGCCCGGTATGCTGGCCGAAATTTTACCTGAGTTCGATTCAGATGAGATATTAACTGGTGAAGTTACGATCGTTGACCGCATGGGTGACACAGCCAGTAATACTTTCGGTGTGAGGATGGTGTTGCCCAATCCGGAGCACCGCATTCCGGCTGGTTTGAAGTGTGTCGCAAAATTCCTTGACCCATCAGTTCACCGGGCGCCAGAAGTTACCGCGCAGCAGGATCATAACCAGGTCAGGCAGCATGATGCGATAGAAAGGTCGGATGAATTGCATACCGGTGTAATGATGGCATCGGCTTCTCGTGATTACATGATCGATGCAATCCCTGACGTCAGCACAGATGTTGACACGAATGCATCAGATATACAGTCAGAAGCAGCCGTGCCCTCGGCTTATGTTGTTGTCACCCCTCAGGTCGAAACGGGCCAGCATACGCTTGACCTCATTAGCAGATTACGTGAAGCAGGTATACACGATTTACAGAAAGTGGATTATGGCCGCTTCGAGGGAATGATTATGCTGGGCTACTACACATCACGGAGTAATGCAGAAAAAAGGCAAACAATGCTTGCCGAGCTTGGATTCACAGCTGATATACATGAACAGTATTAGGCCAGGTGCATCCACTCATGTTAAAGCGAAAACCGAACAGGCAGGATAACAATGTATCCGAACCGGAAAAACCTGCTGTTTTTTTCGAGCGCATGGAACCGAAGATACTGCTTTCTGCCGATGCGCTGTCCGGCCTGGTAACAAGCGACCCTTTCAATGAAGATGCTGCGAATGCAGGTCTGGATATTTCCGCAAGCGTAGATCTTCTCAAAACTTCTTATCAAGTTTCAGACAGCAATGCAGACAGTAGCAAGACTGCATCAGGCGAAGACCTGTCTGATCAAAGCAGTGTGTTAGGGTTAATTGGCGATAGTCATGAGGGAGATGATACATCGATCGAAGCTCTGAGTTCAGTGCTGAATGATGGCAATAGTGGTTCAGCGACAAGGCAGGAGATTATCTTTGTTGATGCTGCCACACCGGATTACCAGGAGCTGTTGAGTGGTATCGACACGGATGCTGCAGATACCGATTACCAGATATTTATCCTGCAGTCGGATCGTGATGGTGTTGAGCAGATAACCGGGATACTCGGTCGCTTCGATACGGTTGATGCTGTGCACCTCGTTGGTCATGGCAACGAGCAGGGCATACAACTGGGTGACAGCTGGCTGGGGCAGAATAATCTTGCTGACTATGCAGAGTCTCTCGGCGCATGGTCGAACACCTTGAGCACAGAAGCCGACATCCTTATATACGGGTGCAACCTGGCCGCCGACAATTCCGGTCGGCAATTTATCAATGAACTCGCAAACATTACCGAGGCTGATGTAGCAGCCAGTGATGACCTTACCGGTAACAAACTGCTCGGCGGTGACTGGGATCTTGAATTCACCGTCGGTGAAGTGGAAACACAGCTTGCATTTAATTATCAGCTGCAGCAACAGTGGGATGGCACGCTGTTGGTCCTGGAATCTTTCGAGCCAGCTGCTGCTGATATGGCCGACAATGCCTACGAGGTTAAATCCGACACGTCTTATGGGCAGACATTTTCATATGACAGTGGTGTCGGTACGTATGTTGTCAATAGCCTCGAAGTTGTTCTCTACAAGGACCCGGCTGCAAGCTTGCAGACGATTACCGTATCACTTCGAGACAGCTATGATGGTACGGTACTGGGCAGCAACACGATATCCAGCGCTGATTTAACGACCACTGAGGACTGGTACAGTTTTGATATCGGTACTGCCATCCTGAATGACAACACGACCTACGTCATCCAGGTCGAGAACGATGGTATTGAAAAAGTCTATCTTGGAGTTGATGACACAAGTAGCTACAGCAATGGAGATCTGCTGAATGACGGTGGGGTCGCAGTGCCGGGAAAAGATGCTGCATTCAAGGTCATACATAATGGCACCGGTAATTACCTGGACGATTTCAATGCCGTTTCATACAACAACAGCAGCGGCTCGCTCGACTGGAGTCCCGAAAACTGGATTGAATTTGGTGACGATGGCAATGCTGCATCAGGAGAGATCCATATTTCCGGAAATTCACTTGTGCTTGAACATTGGGGAGGACTTGGGCATGAGGTATATCGCAATGTTGACCTTACAGGTGCAGCTAAGGCTACGCTGGCATTCGACTACACAATTACAGGTGATCTTGTTAACGGGGGCGTGGTCGAGGTTTTAGCCTGGGATGGATTCGGCGATAATGTTGTTGCTACGTATGATTTGAGCGCATCAGTTGGCACCACAAGTGCGAGCCTGGATATCTCAGCTTATGCGAATGAATATTCTGCGGTCACTTTTAGGATTCTAGCTGGTGGCGCCGGTACGAATGCTATTTTTACCGTCGATGATGTCAATGTTTTTGCATCGGAAGGAAGTAACTACGCACCAGTTGCAACCAACATGGACAGTACCTCGAATTACAATGAGGGTGATCCGGTGGTGCCAATTGAAGACATCATTATCAAGGACGCTGATATTAATGACATCGTCACCGCAACACTGACGCTGGCAGATACCAGCACAGGTAGCCTGAGTCCGAACAATGGCGCGACCTATGACCCGGGCACCGGCGTGTGGACGATCACAGACACGATAGACAACGTGAACCTGGCATTGGCAACCCTGGAATTCAACCCTGTTTTCACCAACACCCTCGATACTAAGATCAGCGTGGTGATCGATGACGGCGACGAAGATGCCAGCGGCCCGTTAACAGGTGTCATCAATCTGATTGTGACACCGGTTAATGATGCACCAGTTCTTGATCTTGATGCTGATAACAGCTCTGCTTCTGGAGTGGATTACAAAACGACATTTGTTGAATTCGGTGGGCCGGTTAATATCACGGATAGTGATGTTTTACTGAGTGATATCGATGATACAAACCTGGTTTCCATTACCGTAACACTAACCAATGAACAGGAGCCTGGTGATGAGGAGACACTTTTTGCAAATGCCGGTGCTACCGGGCTGACAGTAAACTGGGATTCTGGAACCAACGTATTAACCATCAGTGGTGCGGGAACCATTGCGGATTACAAGTCTGTGCTGTCAACGGTGACTTATGACAACACCAGAACGAATCCGAACACAACTGATCGTGTCATTACATTTGTTGCTGATGATGGTACAGACACCAGTGTTATAGCAACAACATTCGTATCGGTCGTAAATGTCGATAAGGCTCCGGTTGCGAATGACGATGCATTTATAGTTGATGAAGGATCAACAAACACGATTAATCTTGCAGGCAATGATGCAGATCAGGATGGCGACCTTGAACCGGATTCGATTGCAATCGTCAGCGGACCGGTCAATGGAACGATTACTGCGATAAATTCTGATGGTACTGTCGAATATGTTCACGATGGTTCAGAGACCGTAGCCGACAGTTTCACCTACACGATCCTGGATAACAGCGGCGCGGTGTCTAACACCGCTACTGTGAACCTGGTCGTAACGCCGGTGAATGATGCGCCGGTAGCAAACAACGATGCCTTTACAGTAAATGAAGGCTCGACTACGAACCTTGACCTGGTCGGTAATGATAGCGATGTGGATGGCGCTGTGAACCCTGCCAGCATTGTAATCACCGGTGCACCGACCAATGGTTCGATCGTGATCAATGCCAACGGCACCGTGGATTACACCCACGATGGTTCAGAGACCGTAGCCGACAGTTTCACCTACACGATCCTGGATAACAGCAGCGCGGTGTCTAACACCGCTACTGTGAACCTGGTCGTAACGCCGGTGAACGATGCGCCGACCACAACACCGGTCACGCTGACAGTGATTGGCGAAGACAGCGGTGCCCGACTGATCACGCAAGCCGAACTGCTCTCCAATGCCAGTGATGTTGATGGTGATCCGTTAAACGCAAACGGACTAAGTATTGCCTCGGGTTCCGGCACGCTGGTGGATAACGGAGACGGCACCTGGAGCTATACACCTGCTGCAGATGACGATACCAGTGTCAGCTTCAGTTACACGGTCACTGATGGCAGCCTGACAGCAGTCGGTTCGGCAAGTCTGGACATTACCCCGGTAAATGATGCGCCGGTGGCAATCAGCGATGCATTCACCGTGAATGAAGGCAGCGCCACGAACCTTAACCTGGTCGGCAACGATAGCGATATCGATGGTGTCGTGAATCCCGCCAGCATTGTGATTTCCGGCATACCGACTAATGGATCCATCGTGGTCAATACCAACGGCACCGTGGATTACACCCACGATGGCAGTGAGACGGTTGCTGACTCATTCACCTACACCATCCTGGATAACAGCGGCGTGGTGTCTAACACCGCTACTGTGAACCTGGTCGTAACGCCGGTGAATGATGTACCGGTGGCAACCAACGATGCCTTTACAGTCAATGAAGGCTCAACAGCGAATCTGGACCTGGCTGGTAACGATACCGATGTGGAAGGCGCCGTGAATCCAGCCAGCATCGTGATTACCGGTTCACCGACCAACGGTTCTGTTGTGGTCAAAGGCGATGGTTCCGTGGACTATACGCACGATGGTAGTGAGACGGTTGCTGACTCATTCACCTATACCATCCAGGATAACAACGGTGCGGTATCGAACAGCGCCACGGTGAATATGACCGTAACCCCGGTGAATGATGCACCGGTGGCACATAACGACGTCTTCACTGTGAACGAAGGCAGTACGACAACACTGAACCTGGCCATTAACGACACAGATGTGGATGGCACCGTGGATCTGACCAGCATTGTGATTACCGATGCACCCACAAATGGCTCGATCGCGGTCAATGACGATGGCACCGTGGACTACACTCACGATGGTTCAGCAGCCCTGGCCGACAGCTTCAGTTACACCATCCTGGACAACAGTGGAACGGTATCGAATACCGGTACCATTAACCTGAGCGTCATGCCGGCCGCAGTGATAGAAGTAATAGTTGCGACAGAAACGAAAGAAGATTCAGGGACAGCAGACACGAGTAATACAGAAGGCACATCTACTAATATTGAAGATACATCCTCGACCGGAGATGAAGAAAAACCTGGCGAAGCGGCAGTAGATGAAGGTGCACTGAATGCTACAGATGAGCTTGTGTTTGATGCAAGCACGTTTACTGGCGGCATCGGTGCTCGTAATGTCCTGACTATACCTGCTTTGTTTGAAGTCGATATTGAGCAAGGTGATCGCAGCACAATCATCATTAGAGATAACGATACTTCTACTGTGCGCAAACTGGATATCACCGTCATTGATCGCTTGCGTGAGCAATTCACTGGTTATGATGGCCCTCTGCAAATGGTTACGACAGACTCATTCATATCAAAACTGGATGATGTACGCGAGGAAATCGTGCTTGAAAACAACACCTTTGATATGGTCGTTGGCGGCAGTATGTCAATGTCAGCTGGTATCTCAGTCGGATACGCTATCTGGCTGGCAAGGAGCGGGGTGCTCATGAGTGGCCTGCTTTCTTCCATGCCTGCATGGGCATTCATTGATCCATTGCCTGTACTTGCGAGTATGGGGACGAAAGATAACGAAGAAGACGAGGAAGATGAATCACTCGAATCCATGGTCGAGGAGAAAGAGGATGATAAGCAGGATGATAAGCAGGAAGATAATTAGTATACCGATGTGCTTTATAGCGAGGCCCGTATGTCGTTAAGTAATCGCATTGTTGTTATATCAAATCTGATAAGACGATTACGTACCCGTCAAAGCACGCGCGTAAGGATTGTGCTCGGGCTGTCAGGGATACTGGTCAGCCTTTTGTTGCTGGCCGCTATGATTGGCCTGGTCCCTGATCGTCATGGGGCGGTCAGGGATGGTCATGCACGCGTTGCCGAGGCCATCGCTGTGAACTCTTCAATATTTATAACCAGTTCTGATATCAGGCGAATGAAGGCCAACCTTCAGGTTGTTGTTGATCGCAATGATGACATTGTTTCTGCGGCGGTAAAACGAACAGACGGCAAGACCATTGTCGAGATCGGTGATCATCATGAAAAATGGCAAACAATGGAAGAAAATACGTCTTCATCTCAGGTCACTGTTCCGATTTACGAAGGACGCGATGAATGGGGTCAGGTCGAACTCAATTTTGAACCACTACTGCCTTCTGCCTGGTACGGCCAGTTAGTGCATCCATTGTTCCTGCTGTTGGGCTTCATTTCGCTGACAAGTTTCACGGTCTATTACATGTACCTCGGCAAAATGCTGAAGCAGCTGGATCCGTCACAGGCTATCCCGGATCGGGTGCGTTCGGCGCTCGACACCATGGCTGAAGGATTGCTGGTCATTGATGCAAAGCAAAATATTGTGCTGGCAAATGAATCATTCGCGTCGCTCGTGGGAGAATCCACAGAAGCGCTTGTGGGTCGACAAATATCGCAGTTTCCCTGGTGTGGTAGGGATGACGAATCGATTGATCCAAATACCACGCCATGGTCACACACGCTCAATGACGGTCTTGTCCGGACTTCTGAGATGATCCGATTAAAACACGATGGTATAGAAAGCAAGACGTTCATGACTAACTGTTCACCTGTGTTGAGCGGCAGCGGTAAAGCATCGGGTGTGTTAATCAGTTTTGATGATATTACCGAACTTGAGCAAAAGGAGGTTGAATTACGCCTTTCCAAGGAAGAAGCGGAACAGGCTAACCGTTTCAAGAGCGAGTTCCTCGCCAATATGAGTCACGAAATACGCACACCGATGAACGCAATCCTCGGTTTTGCCGAAGTGCTTAAACGCGGTTATGACAGAGACAGCAGGGACAGCATACGGTATTTGAATACCATTTCTGCCAGCGGCAATCACTTGTTGAACGTGATCAATGACATACTGGACTTATCCAAGGTTGAAGCCGGGCGCATTGAAGTCGAGACTATGAATACCCCGGTTCACAAGGTTGTTCATGAAGTAGTACAGATCATGCAGGTCAAGGCTGATGAAAAAGGCATCCCGCTTGAGTATAAACCGACGAGTCCATTGCCTGAGTATATCGAAACCGATCCAGGGAAACTCAAGCAGATATTGACCAACCTTGTTGGAAATGCAATCAAGTTTACCGATAAAGGCAGTGTGACCATTGACGCAAAACTGGAGAAGGGGCGCGAAGACTCCGTTGTGGTTATCGATGTCATTGACACGGGTATTGGTATGACAACCGAGCAGGCGTCTTCCGTATTCACTCCGTTCAAGCAGGCTGACAGCTCGATTACACGCAGATTCGGAGGTACCGGGCTGGGGCTTACAATCAGTAAGCAATTTTCACAGGCATTGGGTGGTGACATTTCAGTAGAAAGTGAGCCGGATGTCGGCAGTACTTTCAGTGTTTCTATTGCGGCAGGCCCAGTTGAAGGCGTAAGGCTACTAAGTGTTGAAGAAATTCTTTCTGCTCAGTGGCATGTTGAAGAGACGAAGACCAAATGCTGGAAATTTCCTCCGTCCTGTGTCCTGGTTGTTGATGACGGAGAAGAGAATCGTGATCTTCTGAATGTCATCCTCAGTGATGTTGGTATCGAGGTTGTGACAGCCGAGAACGGTCAGCTGGCACTCGATAATATATCAAGCAGAGATTTCGATGTTGTATTGATGGATTGTCAAATGCCGGTGATGGATGGCTACACCGCAGCTGGAAAAATCAGGGAAGTGAATAAAAGCATTCCGGTTGTGGCAATGACTGCAGATGCAATGGCAGGTGCAGAGCAGAAGTGTCTTGATGCCGGGTATAGCCATTACATGACGAAACCGGTCGACATTGATGTATTGATTGATCGAATGGCTGAACTTCTGGGCGGTGAGTTGTTGGCGGAAGATCAGGTTGCCGCGCCGACACAGGTTCAAGCACCAGATGAGGCCATAGAGGAGAGTGATGCAGGAAAAATCTATTCCAGCTTGCCCACGTCTAATGAAAAATATCGCAGCATCGTTCAGAAATTTATCATCCGTCTTGAAGATCAGCTGGCGCTTATCGATGGCGCGTGGTCAGATCGAGATTACGATGAGCTCAAGCGACTCGGGCACTGGTTAAAGGGTTCTGCAGGAAGTGTTGGTTTTTCTGCCTTGGTTGAACCTGCAGTTGAATTCGAACAGCTGGCCATTAATAAGGATGATGCAAAGTTGGAGAATGCTATAAATACGTTGCATTCGCTATATAGACGGATTGAGGTTCAAACTGATGATAAAGAAAGTTATTCAAAGGAAAGAAAGGGAAGTATGAGTTCCATGAAAGATTATGTAATTCCGGAGAAGGTGATATGCAGGCTGTTCGATACCAATCCTCGCTTGATGCCCATCGTTGAAAAATTTACCAGGCAACTTGAAGATTTGCTGCATGATATCGATGCCGCGGTAGGACAGAACAGTTTTGATCAAATCAGGAAGTTTGCATACTGGTTAAGGGCTACAGGAGGAACTATGGGATATAGTGAATTTACAGAACCTGCGGCAGATCTCGAAGCAGGTGCTAAAGCAAAGCAAACAGATGTTATAAAACATACGCTTGGCATAATCAAGGAGATCCAGAAGCGTATGGAACCACTGGAAAGTGAGTATGAAAACACTGCTGGCCTGCATGTAAAACTGGTTAGTAAGTAGCTGAATGAAGACGTATACCGGTGTAATGAGAATTTATTATGAAAACCAATAATGCTACAGAGATGTTTGAAGTGGACAAGGTAATTGATCATGATGACAGGTCCTTGTTTGGGCGTGCTATAAGCAAGATACTTTCACTGTTCAGGCGGGATGAGGTTCAACCCGGGAATGATGGTGGTGATTCACAGCCTGGGAATGATGGTGGTGGTTCACAGGAGGAATCTCATGCGCCCACAGTCCTGGTTGTTGATGACGGAGAAGAGAACCGAGATCTCATTAATCTCGTCCTTAGCGATGCTGGTATTGAGGTTGTGACAGCCGAGAATGGCCAGGTAGCGCTCGATTACGTGTCGAGCAGGAAGTTCGATGTTGTCTTGATGGATGTACAAATGCCGGTGATGGATGGCTATATGGCAGCAGGAAAAATCAGGATAAAAAATCCGGGCCTGCCTGTCGTGGCTTTGACGGCGGATACTACGCCTAGCGCCGAGCAGAGGTGCCTGGATGCCGGGTATAGTCATTACATGAAAAAACCAATAGACATCGATGTGCTGACCGAACGCGTGATTGAATTACTCGGTGGTGAGATATCGACGGAACATCAGGCGGCCGCATCGAAACAGGTCAATACATCAGACGTGTCTATAATGGAACTTGATGCAGAGAAAATCTATTCCAGCTTACCGATGTCGAATAAAAAATATCGAAAAATTGTTCAGAAGTTTGTCACCGGTCTTGAAGAACAGCTGGCAGCCTTCGATGATGCATGGGCAGATCGAGATTATGATGAGCTCAAGAGGCTCGGTCACTGGTTGAAAGGTTCTGCGGGAAATGTAGGCTTTACTGCCTTTATTGAACCGGCTGATGAATTTGTGTGGCTGGCTATTAGTAAAGATCATACAAGACTGGGGAGTGCTTTAAGCAGGTTGCATTCAATGTACAGGCGAATTGAGATTCAGCCGGAGGGTGGTGGTGATTCACAGAAGGAGCCTCATGCAATGAAAGATTATGTGCTTCCGGAAAAAGTGACGTGCGCGATAATCGGTATCAGTCCAAGGTTAATCCCATTGATTGAAAAATTTACCAGTCAACTGGAAGATTCACTGCATGATGTCGATACTGCTGTAGGGCAGAACAACTTTGATGAAATAAGGAAATTTGCGGAATGGTTAAAGGCTTATGGCGGAACAATGGGGTATGGTGAGTTTACAGAACCTGCGGCAGATCTCGAGGCAAGTGCTAAAGCAAAGCAAACAGATGTCATAAAACATACGATTGGCATAATCAAGGACATCCAGCATCGTATGGTGCCCCTGAAAAGCGAGCATGACTCCGGTACCGACCTGCATTTGGCGATGGTTGGTAAATAGTTGAAACAATAAAAAAGCGCAGCAGTGCTGCATGGCAATATATGAAAACCGAGAATAAACCAGAGCTGTTTGCAGTAGACAACGTGCTCATCCACGATGACATGCAATACTCGCAGTTGAAAAATGCCGCAATCATGATGGTCGATGATGAGCCTATCATGCTCGAAATAATACAGGCATTACTTCAAGATGCAGGCTACAGCAATTTCATTCCTGTCGAAAGGTCAAGTCAGTCCATAAGGATGGTCATGCAAACCAATCCTGATTTATTGTTGCTGGACCTGGATATGCCTGAAATTCATGGCTACGAAGTTCTATCAACGATTCGTTCGAGCACAGATTATCAACATCTTCCGGTTATTATTCTCACGGCATCAACATCGCCTGGCGATAAGCTTAAAGCGCTCGAGCTTGGGGCAACAGATTTTCTGTCCAAACCGGTCGATGCAAGTGAGCTTGTGTTGCGTATCAGAAATACACTTTTCGCAAAAACTTATCAGGATCAACTTGCTTACTACGATAGTCTGACCGGGCTGCCTAACATGAAACTGTTTGTTGAGCGTCTTGGATGGGGGATCGAACTGTCAAAAAGAGAGAGGGTGCCCTTGATGGTGCTGGAGATCGGTCTGGATAAATTCCGGCAGGTCAACGAGACACTCGGAATGTATACCGGTGACGAGGTCCTGAAAGCTATCGCCGAGCGGCTCAGTTCACTCATACGGAGCTGTGATTTCATCGGTCATACGGATGAGACAATTAAAACCGGGGAGCTTGCGCGGATTGGTGACCACGAATTTTCGATAATACTGTCTGGTGTTAACAGTATTGAGGCTGCATATCTTGTCAGCCAACGGATTCTTAACTCGGTTAGACAGCCAGTTTTAATCGATGAGCATGAAATATTCATGACCGCCAGCATCGGTATTTCTGTTTGCCCCACAGATGGTGAGGATGTCGAATCACTTATCAAGCATGCTAGCTCGGCTAAAGATTTTTCCAGGAAACAGGGTTCAAACAACTACCAGTTCTTTTCCAGTGAGATGAATGCTCAATCGAAGGAGCGCATCAAAATGGAGTCTAATCTCAGAAAAGCACTGGATAACAATGAATTTGAACTTCACTATCAGCCTAAAATAAATTCTGAAACTCACAAGCTTGTTGGCATGGAGTGTCTGTTGCGATGGAACCACCCTGAAATTGGTTCTGTTCCACCAGCGGCATTCATAACCGCGGCTGAAGAATTAGGGCTTATTGTTCCAATCGGGGAATGGGTGCTGCAAGAGGCGTGTCAGGCCACGAGTGAATGGGTTGAATCAGGTTACGAAAATCTGAAACTCTCGGTAAATGTTTCACCGAAGCAGTTCAATGAAATTAACCTGAGAAAATCGATCGCTTCTGCGATTCGGTCAAGTGGACTGGATCCACGGAATCTGGTGCTGGAGATAACCGAGAGTATGCTGATGGGGGATGTCGAACACTACATCACTCTGCTTCAACACATTGTTGATCTTGGTGTCGAATTCTCACTTGATGATTTTGGCACCGGCTACTCATCACTCAGTTACCTGAAAAAATTTCCAATCCACGAGCTGAAAATTGATCGCTCTTTCCTGACAAATGTTCCGGAAATAAACGAGGACAACTCCATTGTCAAAGCGATTATCTCCATGGCCCATAGCCTTGGTCTGAACCTCATCGCAGAAGGCGTAGAAAGCGCTGAGCAGCTGGATTTTCTGAGGCAGCATAACTGCAATGTCATACAGGGTTTCTATTATAGCAAGCCATTGAGCAAGGTAGACTTTACAGAATTTCTGACAAGCTACGCCTGATAGTTGTGTATCCGCTTCTGTAGTCGAGTATCTGGGTCATTCTGCCGGATTCGGCTCCTTGCCTGCCAAACCCGGATTTTCTCTTACTCGACATAATGAAATCAATGCGCTTTTTAAATCAAGGATTTCCGCAATATATTGATCTTTAGCAACTGTTTTACTGTTCAGTAGTGATAATCTACTGGTCCGTGCGTTGCTAGAAAAATATTTTCTTTTAGAAAGTAGTGCAGGATACTATTTATTCACGAAATTAGTCTGTGGAGCAATTAAATGAACAACAAATATACCGCCTGGAGCTGGCTGCTGTCGGCTGTTCTCTTTACCATGATGTCGAGTCTTGCTGTTGCTGCTGACTGTCCCTCTGATATCAAAGCAGTGACAAATTCAGACGTAAAGGTACCCGTTGATGTTCTGTCCCACCGTGTTAAACCGCTGACAATGTGCGAGCTGGAAGCCGAGGCGCAGGCATGGCTCTTGTTGTTGCAGGAAAAAGTCGCTGAAATCAGCAACGCTGAAGTCGCCGCGATCTACAAGAAGGAAGAAATAAAGAAGGCCAAGAAAGTTGAAAAGGCACTGGAAGATGTAAAAGAAGCAAAAGAAGACGCCGATCGCGAAGAGACCAGGGAAGCTACTGAGGATGCAAAAGAGGCCTTGAAGCAAGCCAAGGAGATTGAAAAGAAATCCACCGAGGATGTCTCGGTGCAAAAGGCCATCAAGGCTGCAGAAACCAAGGCGAAGGAAGAAGGTGAGCCGGTTGCTGCAACAGATAAAACAGAGGCGAAGGCCGATCTCAAGAAGGCGTTAATCAAGCACGTTACCGATTTGATGGCAGAAAGAACGGCGCTTATCGACCGTTTTAATGTGGTATTGGCTGAACTGACTGCCAAGGGCGGCGAGACCGAGGAATATGATACATACATTAAAGCCGTTTCCGGGATCAAGGTTGATGTCACCGACGCAAGTGCTACCTGGACAACGATTACCGGCTGGCTGATGTCGCCTGAGGGCGGATTTCGCTGGGCTGTCAACATAATCCAGTTTCTCGTTATAGTGATTGTGTTTTACCTGCTGTCGGTTGTTGCAGGAAAAGCCACTGAAAAAGCGCTCTCAAAATCAAAGACTTTCTCATCGTTGCTGCGAGAGTTCCTGGTGATGAGTTCGCGTCGACTGGTATTGTTTATTGGCTTCTTTGTTGGCCTCTCGGCGCTCGAAGTTAATATTGGTCCCGTGCTCGCCATCATCGGCGCCGCCGGTTTTGTGATTGCATTTGCATTGCAGAACTCTCTCAGCAACTTCGCCAGTGGCATCCTGATGCTGATTTATCGCCCGTTTGATGTAGGCGAAGTGATCAGCGTGGCAGGTGTGCTTGGCAAGGTCGAATCAATGAACCTGCTGTCTACACAATTAAGAACTCCCGATAACCAGCTTGTCATTGTTCCCAATAATTCAGTATGGGGTGATGTCATTACAAATATCACAGGCATCACGCAGCGCCGTGTAGATCTGGTGTTCGGTATCGGTTACAGCGATGATATTGATAAGGCGCAGAAGGTGCTGGAAGAGATTGTAAACGGGCATGAGCTTGTGCTGAAAGAACCGGAAGTTGTAGTGAAGCTTCATGAGCTTGCAGATTCATCGGTTAACTTTATTTGCCGTCCATGGGTCAAGCCTGAAGATTACTGGAATGTATACTGGGATATTACACGCGAAGTTAAACGTCGCTTTGATGCCGAGGGTATTTCAATACCATTTCCGCAACGCGATGTTCATCTTTACCAGGAAACCGCGAGCGCAACATAAGGCTTCTGTTTCAGGAAACTCTGATTAATTCAGAGTTTCCGCAGCACATGGATGTGTTGCCATTTTTGCTGGCTGATAAGCTATTGAAAATGAAGAACAAGATAAAATTGCATTCTATCTTGTTCATGTTCTGATAATTCATGGATGAATTACCCGGAGCTTCCTTCAATATAATCGCATCTACAGGATGCAGTGAATCTCGGGACAGGTTAATGCTGGCTAAACGTTTCAGGCTGTTTATAGCGCTTGTTTTTACTGCTGCAGCGGTAACGGCGCTTTTTGTCTGGTTAAGCAGGGAAAGGCCTGTCAATGTTATCGTCAAAATGGCTGATACTGGTGCAGTGCAGGAAACGGTTGCGAATACTCGCGCAGGCACCATTGAAGCGTGTCGGCGTGCAGGCATCTCTCCGTCGATAGGCGGTCAGATTGCCAGTCTGCCGGTCAAGGAGGGTGATGTTGTCGAGCAGGGGCAGGTCCTGATGGAGTTGTGGAGCCTGGACATCCAGGCCCAGTATGAACTGGCCCAAAGCGAAACCAAGGCAGCAAACGCAAATGCTAACCAGGTATGTGTTAGAGCTGAGGTTGCTAACAGGGAATCCGAGCGGCAGAAAAAACTGCAAAAGAAAAACCTCAGCTCTGAAGAAGCCGTTGACAGGGCAGATGGTGAGGCACGGGCTCAGAAGGCTGCCTGCAATGCAGCCAGGGCAACATCGGAAGTCAGTGAAGTCAAGCTGAAAGTCATACGGGCAGAGCTTGAGCGAACACGTTTGAGTGCTCCGTTTGCGGGTATTGTTGCAGAAGTTAATGGCGAGATTGGTGAATTTGTAACGCCATCACCCGTAGGTATTCCTACGCCACCTGCGGTGGATCTGATGGATATCAGCTGTCTTTATGTGTCGGCGCCGATAGATGAAGTGGATGCACCGCGCATACGTGTCGAAATGAAGGCCAATATTTCACTCGATGCCCTGGCCGGTGAGGTATTTGAAGGTACGGTAAAACGCATCGCGCCTTACGTGCTGGAAGTGGAAAAACAGGCGCGTACCGTTGATGTCGAAGTGGATTTTATATGTCAGCAGGATTGCGAAAACATGCTGCCCGGTTACAGTGCTGATATCGAAGTCATTCTCGATGAGCAGGACAATGTGCTGCGAATTCCAACGGAAGCGATCCTGGAGGGCAACAAGGTGCTGGTGTTTTCTGCCGACAACCTGCTGCGGCAACGCGAAATAAAAACCGGTTTGAGTAACTGGGAATGGACACAGGTTATCGAAGGATTGTCCGAAGGCGAAGAGGTTGTGGTATCGGTCGAACGTGAAGGCGTGGAGGATGGAGTGGCTGCGCAGCGTGATACTGCAGGACGACGATGAATAACGATGATTGAACTGGCCGAAATCCATCGTGATTTTCTGGTGGGCGACCAGGTGGTGCATGCGCTTGATGATGTCACCATGACTATCGAATCAGGCGAGTATGTTTCAATCATGGGGCCTTCCGGGTCTGGTAAATCGACGCTGCTAAATCTGCTTGGCTTGCTGGATCGTCCCACTTCAGGTGTGTATTGCCTCAATGGGCAGGATGTTACTTCACTCAGCGATATAGAACAGGCGCAGGTGCGCAATCGTGAGATCGGCTTCGTATTTCAGATGTTTCATCTTGTGCCCAGGCTTACTGCAGCAGAGAATGTCGAGCTGCCCCTGATACTTGCCGGCATGCTGCCAGAGAGGCGCAAAACGAAAGTTGCAGATGTACTTGAAGATCTTGGCCTGGCCGATCGTAGTCATCATAAGCCGGATCAGCTGTCAGGAGGACAGCGCCAGCGCGTTGCAATTGCGCGCGCAACCGTGACTGAACCCAGGGTGTTACTCGCCGATGAGCCCACCGGTAATCTCGATCATAAATCAGGTACGGATGTGATCCGTATTCTTGAGCAGCTGAACGAGCGTGGTATCACCCTGATTATGGTTACGCATGATCCCGAAATGGGTCAGCGTGCAAGGCGTCAATTGCGCATGATAGATGGACGTTTGCACAGTGATGTTTTGAACAGTGATCATGTTCATCACGGTAATGAAGCTTCATAGTCCCGATATAGCATGGTTTTCATGGGGCGCGTTACGCGGTTACCCAACACGAACCTGGCTGATGCTGACAGCGATGGCGATTGGGGTGTCGGCTGTCGTGGTGCTGACATCTCTGGGTGAGGGCGCGCGCTTGTATGTCATGGACCGGTTCGCATCACTGGGCACCAACCTGATTATTGTTTTCCCGGGACGATCTGAAACGGCTGGCATTAATCCAACCACGATGATGGGTGAGACACCGCGTGATCTGACGTTGAATGATGCACTGGCTTTAACACGCAGCTACAAGGTTAGAAGAATAGCGCCGATTAACGTCGGTTCAGCCGATGTCAGCTATTTAAGCCGTTCGCGCGAAGTCGTTGTGCTGGGCACCACTCATGAGATGCTGGCTATACGACACTGGGAACTGGCGCAAGGAAAGTTTTTGCCGGCAATCGATCTTGATCGGGCTTCCCCGGTGACAGTGATCGGCAGCAAAATACGCGATGAATTATTCGGTGCAGAACGTGCTCTGGGTAAATGGATCCGTATCGGTGACAGTCGTTTTCGCGTAATAGGGGTTATGGGTTCAAAAGGGCGATCAATCGGTGTTGATGTGCAGGAAACCATCATGATACCGATTGCTTCAGCACAGCAAATCTTCAATACTTCATCGGTGTTTCGTATCCTGGTGGAAGCAAAGACACGCGAAGCCATCGAGCCGGTAAAACAGTTCATTATCGATACACTGCAAGAACGGCATCAGGGCAAAAAAGATGTCACTGTAATAACACAGGATGCCGTGCTTCAGACATTCGACCGAATACTCGGGGCGCTGACCTATGCGGTGGGCGGTATTGCTGCAATCAGCCTCGCGGTAGCCGGTATTTTGATCATGAATGTAATGCTGGTTGCGGTGTCGCAACGCACCGCAGAAATCGGTTTACTCAAAGCGCTTGGTGCTTCGCCACGGCAGATAATCATGCTGATTCTGGCCGAAGCCTTTATGTTGTCTTCATTGGGCGCGATCGTTGGTTTTTTACTGGGTCAGCTCGGTAGTTGGTCAATACGCTATGCTTTCCCGGATCTGCCGGCCTACGCGCCTGCTTGGGCAATTGTTATAGCACTGGCAGTTGCTGTAATAACAGGGTTGCTATTCAGTTTAATGCCGGCACGCCGTGCAGCGCGGCTGGACCCGGTGCTGGCCTTGTCAGGGCGCTAAAGATGCGTACCCGGGATTTTCTCAATTTGACCGGTACTTCACTGATCGCACACCGTATGCGAAGTTTTCTGACATCGCTGGGTATTTCAGTTGGTATTGCGGCAGTGGTTCTGCTGACCTCCATTGGCGAAGGCTTACATCAGTTTGTGCTTTCTGAATTCACCCAGTTTGGCACAACACTGATCAGTATTAATCCGGGCAAGACAACGACTTCCGGAGCCAACGTGGGTGGATTTGGAACCGAGCGTCCTCTGACGATTGAAGATTCTGAAGCATTAAAACGCTTGCCTTATGCGCGTGCAGTTGTACCGCTGGTACAGGGTAATGCCGAGGTTGAGGCAGATAATCGGCGTCGACGTACGACGATTTATGGGTCGGGTTCCGAGTGGCCAGAAGCTTACAATATGCGGGTTAAATCCGGGCGTTTTTTACCCGAGGATGACCCGGTGGCACCTCGCGCTTTTGCTGTGCTTGGCAGCAAGTTAAGGCAGGAGTTGTTTGGTGAGCGTAATCCGCTGGGACAGCGCATCACCATCGGTGGTAGTCGCTATCGCGTGATAGGTGTAATGGAGTCAAAGGGTACAGTACTGGGATTTGATCTTGATGATACGGTTTATATCCCTGCTGCACGCGCATTGAGCCTGTTCAATAAAGATACCTTATTCCAGATTGATGTGATGTATGAGGAGGGAACGACCGTTGATACTGTGGTGGACGGTATCAAAAGTCTGCTTGAGGCGAGGCATGACAGGGAGGATGTAACTATCACAACGCAGCAGCAGATGCTTGATGTGCTGGGTTCGGTGCTGGATGTTCTGACTTTTGCTGTAGCTGCCATCGGTGGTATTTCCTTGCTGGTCGGTGCAATAGGTATCGTGACTATCATGACGATAGCGATTAATGAGCGCACCAATGAAATTGGTTTATTACGCGCGCTTGGCGCCAGGCAGTCGCAGGTTTTGAGCCTGTTTCTGGGCGAGGCGATCGTGCTTGCGGCAGTTGGCGGTTTGAGTGGCCTGGTGCTGGGAATCGGTATCGCACAGCTGTTGCATCTGGCATTACCCGCGCTCCCTGTACATACACCGGTGATTTATGTGTTGCTGGCGGAGGCAGTAGCGGTCGTGATTGGCCTGCTGGCCGGCGTGCTGCCGGCGAGACGTGCTGCGCTGCTGGATCCGGTTGAGGCATTGAGGTCAGAATAATCTGTTCATAAATATACACTTATCCGGTTGTTAATAAGCCCGCATAAAGCGGGCTTTTTTGATAAGATTCGCCCCCAAGTTTGCGAGAGTGGCGGAATTGGTAGACGCGCTGGTTTTAGGTACCAGTGTCTTTGACGTGAGAGTTCGAGTCTCTCCTCTCGCACCATATTCCATATTAAATCAATTAAGTACCGAGGTTATTATGCAGGTGTCAGTCGAAGCGGGCGAAGGTCTCGAGCGCAAGCTGAAAATACAGATTCCTACCGAAACAGTAGATATGCAGGTCGAGAGCCGGCTGAAATCGATGCTGCCACGCGTGAAAATAGACGGTTTTCGTCCCGGCAAGGTGCCACTGAAAGTCGTCAAGCAGCACTATGGCGCACAGGTTTTCCAGGAAGTGGCCGGTGAATTAATGCAGAACTCATTCCGCGATGCCCTGGTACAGGAAAATCTGAACCCGGCCGGTGATCCGTCCATTTCCGCTGAGAGTTTCAAGCAGGGTGAGCCGCTCGAGTTTACCGCTACATTTGAAGTCTATCCTGATGTTGAGCTGGCACCTGTAGCCGGCATAAAGCTGGAAAAGATCAAATCATCAGTGACCGATGCGGATGTCGAAAAAATGATCGAGACACTGCGTAAGCAGCGCTCCAGCTGGAGTGAAGTAGAGCGTGCCGCCGGTGATGGCGACAAGGTTGTGATCGACTTCAAGGGCATGATCGATGGTGAAGTATTCGATGGTGGCAGTGCTGACAGCGTACCTGTAGTCATTGGTTCAGGCGCCATGATCCCGGGTTTCGAGGGTAATCTGAAGGGAGTTAAAGCAGGTGATGAAACGACATTCAAGGTTAATTTCCCTGATGATTACAAGGCGGAGCATCTTGCGGGCAAGGAAGCTGAGTTTGCGGTCACGGTAAAAACCGTCGAAGAGTCCTCATTGCCGGAAGTGGATGAAGAATTTGCCAAATCATTTGGTGTTGAAGATGGCAACACAGAGAAATTACGTGAAGATATTCGCGGTAACATGACGCGTGAACTGGAAAACCGTATTCGAACTGAAATGAAAAATGCTGTTATGGACAAGCTGGTAGAAGCAAATCCGATCGATGTTCCTGCAGCAATTGTTCGCGAGGAAGCAGAAACCCTGCAGAAGCAAACGGCTGCGCAGTTACCGGGATCAGAACAGCCAGTTGAAGCCTACACCAACGATGCAATGCGACGCGTCAAACTTGGTCTGATACTGGCGGAGGTGGTAAAAACTGCCGCAATCCAGCCCGATGCTGAAAAAGTACGTGAACGTGTTGAAATAATGTCGAAGGATTATGAAGACCCGGAGGAATTTGTCCGCTATTATCAGAGTAACCCGCAGTTATTAAGGGGCATCGAAACGCTGGTAATGGAAGACATGGTGGTGGACTGGATTATAGACCAGGCAGAAGTTAATGAAACTGAACGCTCATTCGATGATCTAATGAATGCTGCAGTATAAATCAGCTATATATATGCTGTATCCAAAATAATTAACAGGTAACTGAAATGCAACATAGAGATCATTCTGAAGGTGCGCTGAATACCAGGGCGTTGAATCTTATACCAATGGTCGTAGAGCAAACCTCCCGCGGGGAACGTTCATACGATATCTATTCACGCTTGCTCAAGGAGCGGGTTATTTTCGTTGTCGGGCCGGTAGATGACCATATGGCCAACCTGGTTGTGGCGCAGTTGCTTTACCTGGAATCAGAGAATCCGGACAAGGATATTTCGCTCTACATCAATTCACCCGGGGGTGTTGTTACTGCCGGGCTTGCGATTTATGACACCATGCAGTTCGTAAAACCGGACATCAGCACCTTGTGTGTCGGCCAGGCGGCCAGCATGGGCGCAGTATTGCTGGCAGGCGGCTGCAAGGGCAAGCGCTATTGCCTGCCGCACTCACGCGTGATGATTCATCAACCACTGGGCGGCTTCCAGGGCCAGGCCTCGGACATTGATATTCACGCCCGTGAAATTCTCAAAATTCGTGACCAGTTGAACAAGATTTTGTCAGATCATACCGGCCAACCTATTGAAAAGATTGGGGATGATACCGAACGTGATAATTTTATGAGCAGCGCAGATGCTGCCGGGTACGGAATCATCGACGAAGTATTAAATACCCGTACTTAATGGGTTAAAAATACGCTCGAGTGGGTGTATTGTGGCAGTTTGATGTGGAAAAATGGCTATTTTGTCAGAAAATCCCTGATGAAATTATCGAATTGCGCTATTGTCTATATAATATCGTAAACCTTCGTAAAAACTTGCAAGCGCCACGCGAAATTGGCAATGTAGAGTTGTGGTCATAACTAAGGGGTATTCATGAGCGACGACAATAACCATTCTGGTAACGATACCGAAAAGCTGCTTTATTGCTCCTTTTGCGGCAAAAGCCAGCACGAGGTTAAGAAACTGATTGCGGGACCTTCGGTTTATGTCTGTGATGAATGTGTCGAGCTTTGCAATGACATCATTCGCGAAGAGATGGAAGAGGAATCCACCACGGCAATCCGCAAATTGCCAACCCCGCAGGAAATCAATGCCATATTGAACGATTACGTGATTGGCCAGGAACGCGCCAAGAAGGTGTTGTCAGTTGCGGTTTACAATCACTACAAGCGTCTTGAAGTCAAGCATAAGAAAGACGATATCGAACTCTCAAAAAGCAACATCCTGCTGATCGGCCCCACTGGCTCGGGTAAAACCCTGTTGGCGGAAACCATGGCGCGCCTGCTCAATGTGCCTTTCACCATCGCTGATGCGACAACCTTAACCGAGGCCGGTTATGTTGGTGAAGATGTTGAAAATATTATCCAGAAACTTCTTCAGAAGTGTGATTATGACGTTGATAAAGCACAGACCGGTATCGTCTATATTGATGAAATAGACAAGATATCACGCAAGTCAGATAACCCCTCTATTACGCGTGATGTATCGGGTGAGGGTGTACAGCAGGCATTGCTCAAGCTAATCGAAGGCACCATCGCCTCTGTTCCACCTCAGGGCGGGCGCAAGCATCCACAGCAGGAATTCCTGCAGGTTGATACTGCAAAGATACTGTTCATTTGCGGCGGCGCATTTTCAGGCCTCGACAAGGTTGTCAGAGACCGCTCGGATAAAAGTGGCATTGGTTTCGGTGCACAGGTACGCAGCAAGGATAATCAGTTGAGTCCCTCCGAGGTGCTCGCTAATCTGGAAGCAGATGATTTAATCCAGTACGGATTGATCCCGGAATTTGTCGGCCGTCTGCCGGTTATTGCTACGCTCGAAGAACTCGATGAAGATGCACTGGTTACCATCCTGAAAGAGCCTAAAAATGCACTCGCTAAACAGTATTCCAAGATGATTGAGATGGAAGGCTGCGAGCTTGAATTGCGCGATGATGCCTTGAGGGCGATTGCAAGAAAGGCCATGGCGCGCAAAACGGGCGCTCGCGGTCTGCGTACTATCCTGGAAAATGTATTACTCGATACCATGTATGAACTGCCATCACAGCAAGATGTCGCCAAGGTGGTGATCGATGAATCTGTAATAGAAGGGATCAACAAGCCCTTCCTCGTTTATGAGGGTGGTGAGAGCCTTCACGCGTCACAAGAATAATAATTAGGTGGCCCGGCAGGCTTGAAGTCTCCGAATCTGACCACATAAACAAGGAAACAACCTTTTGAGGCACCTATGGCCACAGCTACTGATCAGAACGATTCGAATACCAGCGCAACTGAAGTACCCGTATTACCGCTAAGAGACGTCGTGGTTTACCCGCACATGGTAATCCCCCTGTTTGTCGGTCGTGAAAAATCCATCAAGGCGCTCGATGCTGCCATGCAGGACAACAAGCAGATCCTGCTGGTTGCCCAGAAAAGTGCGGATATCGATGAGCCTGCTGTCGATGATGTGCATGAAATCGGCACCATGGCAACCATATTGCAGCTATTGAAACTGCCTGATGGCACTATCAAGGTTCTGGTCGAGGGCGTACAGCGTGCAGCTGTTCATAACCTCAGGGACGGTGATGAATTTTTCGTCGCCGGATATAGCCTGCTCGAAAACGAGGTGTCGATCGATGACAAGGAGCTGGAAATCCTTTCCAGATCAATTCTGGGTGCATTTGATCAATACGTAAAGCTGAACAAGAAGGTACCGGCCGAAATCCTGACCTCGCTGTCTGGTATAGACGAGCCATCGCGCATGTCAGATACCATCGCAGCACACATGTCGTTAAAACTCGATGAAAAACAGAAGATTCTCGAGATCATCGGTGTGCATGAAAGACTTGAATACCTGATGAAGCTGATCGATGGTGAAATCGATTTGCTGCAGATCGAAAAACGCATCCGCGGACGCGTCAAGCAGCAAATGGAGAAGAGCCAGCGTGAGTACTATCTGAACGAACAAATGAAAGCCATCCAGAAAGAACTGGGTGACATGGAAGATGCGCCTAATGAAATCGAAGAGCTGGAACAGCGAGTCGAGAAGGCCGGCATGCCCAAGGAAGCCAAGAAGAAGGCAATGAATGAACTCAACAAGCTGAAAATGATGTCGCCGATGTCTGCAGAAGCGACCGTTGTGCGTAATTACATCGACTGGCTTGCGGACTGTCCATGGAAGAAGAAAACCAAGATCAGTAACGATCTGAGCCAGGCCGAGCAGATACTGAATGACGACCACTATGGCCTGGAGAAGGTCAAAGAACGTATTCTAGAATATCTTGCAGTACAGCAACGCGTTAAAAAGCTTAAAGGCCCGATTCTCTGTCTTGTCGGCCCCCCCGGTGTCGGTAAGACATCATTGGGTCAATCCATAGCGAGAGCGACTAATCGTAAATATACACGTATGGCGCTTGGTGGCGTACGGGATGAATCAGAGATACGCGGCCACCGCAGAACCTATATTGGCTCTTTACCTGGCAAGGTGATTCAGAACCTGAGCAAGGTGGGTACACGAAATCCATTGTTCCTGCTCGATGAAATAGACAAAATGGCGGCAGACTTCAGGGGGGATCCTGCGTCAGCACTGCTTGAAGTGCTCGATCCGGAGCAGAACCACACGTTTGCTGACCATTACCTCGAAGTGGATTTCGATTTATCCGATGTCATGTTCGTCGCTACTGCCAACAGCATGAACATTCCGGCGGCGCTGCTTGATCGCATGGAAGTCATTCGTTTGCCGGGTTATACCGAGGACGAGAAAGTCGCTATTGCGCGTAACTATCTGTTGCCAAAACAGATGGAAAACAACGGCCTGAAAGATAACGAGTTACAGGTCAGTGATTCAGCTTTGCATGATATCGTGCGTCTGTATACACGTGAAGCCGGAGTGCGAAGCCTGGAACGCGAAATCGCTAAAATTTGCCGCAAGGTTGTGAAGAGCGCTGTACTCAAGCCAACAGAAAAAGCGACCTCGGTAAGCGCTCGTAACCTGGAGAAATACCTGGGTGTTCATCGATTCCGTTATGGTGAGGCTGAAGAAAATGACCAGGTTGGCCTGGTCAATGGCCTTGCCTGGACAGAAGTCGGTGGTGAGTTACTTACCATTGAATCAGCCGTTATGCCAGGTAAAGGCAAGCTGTCATTTACCGGTCAACTGGGTGATGTCATGCAGGAGTCTATCCAGGCAGCAATGACCGTTATGCGTAGCCGTTCAGCTACACTGGGTCTTGAGCCGGATTTTCAGGATGATATAGATATTCATATACATGTACCTGAAGGTGCTACACCCAAAGACGGTCCAAGCGCTGGTATCGGGATGTGTACCGCGATCGCATCCGTATTAACCGGTATACCTGTTCATGCCAATGTCGCCATGACTGGTGAAATTACTCTACGCGGTGAAGTGCTTCCGATAGGCGGCTTGAAGGAAAAATTACTGGCTGCCCACCGGGCTGGAATCAAGACGGTTCTGATTCCGGAGGAGAACAGGAAAGACCTGGTTGAAATGCCGAAGAATATTATGGCTAAACTGGACATCAAGCCGGTTCGCTGGATTGACCAGGTGCTTGAGCTCGCATTACTCGAATTGCCGACTCCACTTGAAGAAAAGTCGGCAAGTGACAGAAAAGCAAGTAACCAGGGCAAAGGCAAAAAGAACAGGGATGGCCTTCGACATCACTAAAAATTAGTATTACATAACGAACACATGCAATAGCACACACTATTGCATGTGTTTTTTTATTACTAAATCCCGATTTTTCCCGGCAAAATAGCAGTTTTTTTATACGTAATCATTGACATAACGCGTTGCTGACGGTATAAAAACACAGCCTTTTACATCTACAGTGTTTTTGCTGCCTGATTTTCAAGTGATACAAAATAATAACGATTTACTACACCTCATGGGAGATACTATTAATGAATAAATCCGAACTGGTTGACGCTGTTGCTGACGCAGCAGATTTGTCAAAAGCTGACTCCGCTCGTGCACTCGATGCTGTTATTGGTGCTATCTCAAATGCGCTGAAATCTGGCGACCAGGTCAGTGTTGTTGGCTTTGGTACTTTCTTAGTTCGTCAGCGTGCAGCTCGCACTGGTCGTAACCCACAAACAGGCGCAGAAATCCAGATTGCGGCAGCAAATGTACCTGCATTTAAGCCTGGCAAAGCGCTGAAAGATACCGTAAACTAGCGCGCTCTTTCAGTAGGGGTGCTTAGCTCAGCTGGTAGAGCGTCGCCCTTACAAGGCGAATGTCGGGGGTTCGATCCCCTCAGCACCCACCAATTGGAGCGGTAGTTCAGCTGGTTAGAATACCGGCCTGTCACGCCGGGGGTCGCGGGTTCGAGTCCCGTCCGCTCCGCCACATTTCTTACAGCAAACCACGCATCGGGTTTTCGTTACAACGACAGCTCGAGTGGTTTCTGCTGTTTGATACATTCTGTATAATCCGTACTTTATTGAATTACTACACAAGAGCAATCTGAATCATGCTGCAGGCTATCAACGACCGCATCAAAGGCTGGTTAGGCGCATTGGTCATTATTATGATTACTATTCCTTTCGCATTTTGGGGGATAGAGTCTTATATCGGCGGAGGCGGTAAACAATTCGCTGCGGTGGTGAATGGAGAGGAGATACCAGTCATTCAATTTGAGAATGCTTACTCAAATCAGCTCGCCAGACTGAATCAGCAATTTGGAAGTGCTCTGCCGTTTACCAATGAACAAATCAAAACGCAGGTTCTTGATCAGCTGATTAATTCTGTGGTTCTTGAGGAAAACAGCTATTCATCCGGATACAGGGTTTCTGATAAAAGTTTGAAGCAAAGTATCGCCGCACTGTTCAGTCGTGATGGAAAATTCGACCGGGATTATTTTGAAAATATTGTTGCTTCAAATGGCATGACTGTCAGCCAGTATGAGTTGCAGTTAAGAAATGAACTGCGCGTGTTACAAAAACGGAATGCAATCATTGCATCAGCAATATTGACAGATGAAGAAGTCAGCCAGCTTGCAGCGCTCGAGCAGCAGCAACGCGACCTTCGATTG
>CALLCZ010000093.1 GCA_937998645.1 uncultured Gammaproteobacteria bacterium | reverse complement strand
AGTGAAGAGCAAGCTTACGTGCACGAAGACCAGACTGAACCGTGATAGGCACGATTGATTAACACGCTGTATTTTAATCATCATGGCTTTATTCCAAATAGCCAACGTCATATCAGTTTTCTACGCCGCCTGGTGAGAAATGCGGGCTAGCCCGCATTTCTCACCAGGCCGCTGCATAACCCGAGTAACCGCATGATTAGAAAATCCGAAGTTCGATTTCTATCAAATACAGTCTGTTTTATGAGACGCTATTTCGTTCCATGCACATCTGTAGAGTCTCTGCGCACTCGTCTTCCATCAAACCATAGCTATGGCTATGCTTTTCAGTCCAGACGCGCACTCAGAAACACTACAGATGCACCTGAATCCGAAATCCTGGTGAGAAATGCGGGCTAGCTGTTATTGCTCGTTTCATACGGCCTGAACATGAAAGCCCGGCGGCTCAATAAGCCGGTAAAGGATTTTTTATAGCTGGTCTGCGATCATTTCCATCAGGAAATCAGACCATCTTTCCGGCAGTGGCTGTTTTAATTCAACCGATTTTTCAAAGTCCGGCACAATCACGTTATCCAGAAATCCCTGTACTGCAACCGGGTTTGAAGTTGCGATGTTCATTTCCTTGTTCATACGCAGACTGAGCTGGTCGAAGTTGGCAGAACCCAGGCATATCCAGCCGTCGTATACCGCGCCCTTGATGTGCGACTCTCCGGGATAAATATATACACGAATACCATTATCGAGCATCGCGTTCATGGCCTTCACATTGCTGCGGTCAATGATGCCACTGTCTGATGCATAGGGAATGATGACGCGCACGTCTACGCCTCTGCGCCTGGCCATGGCGAGCTCGAAAATAATGTCATCAGAGGTGAAGTAGGCGTTCTCGATGTAGATGCGCTGATTCGCGCGTGCAATAGCAGCCAGTTGCGCGCGCAGGATCTGGGAATCGCCTGGCTTGGTGTAAAGCAGGCGAATTGCTATGTCATTTGCCTGTGGCGGGTTTACCGGCTCTCCTGCCCGGTAAAAGCTGGCCCAGACCTCCCCCAGAAATGTCTGCAGGCGCCAGGCCTTTTCAAAATTTGTCTGGATTTCATCGACTACCGGACCGCGCAGTTCAACCATCATGTCATGCCAGTCATAGCGATACTCACGGCCGATGTTCATACCGCCGAGGAATGCGATTCGTTTGTCGATCAGGATGGTCTTGGTATGATCTCCGGCGAGCCATGGATTGAGCACCGTGCGTACTTTGACTTCTGAATCACTCTCCAGGTAACGAATGATGCGCGGTGGTGCTTCGTAATTTTCCGGCGTGGAAGGTGAGAGGGCTGCCGCGGCACTGATAGTGCCCAGGCCATCGATCAGTACACGAACCTCGACTTCTTTCGATCGTTGCTTGAGAAGATCCGCGATCTTCAATGCATAGTCATCATTGTCGAAGATATACAGGCGTATATCGATGGACTCTTCGGCTGATTTGATAAAATCGATCAGTCGATTAAAGAAAGCCGCACCGTCAACAAGGTATTCAATAGAGCCTTGCGATAGTGGTGAATAGGCAAGTTCACTCAGTTCCTGTTCCCATTTATCGGGATCCATTGGTTCGTTATCAGACACCGGTGGAATCGGCTGGTCTTTTAGAAATACAACTGGCTTGGGAGTGGCAGTGTCCACAAGCTTGAAAGATACCAGGGTGAACAGCCTTGCTACCGAGCCAACGGGTTGCCTTAAAAGGCCGTCAATGTGGCTCCTGGTGGTGTGTGCCAGGGCGTCAGGCAGGAAGGTGGTAGATGGGTCGCAGCATTCAAGGTTTTCTGGCAGGCGGCGAAGAAAAACCACCTGGCCCGTGTCCCGGTTGGCATAAATAAACGGGTAGCCAAAGTCTGCATTATCACCCGTATTAAACAGCAGCGCCGGTGCGTTGTTGCCTCTTGCCGCCAGGATGTACTCACTGAGCAGAGGCGTTGCATCGGCCAGTAATTCACTGAATTTGAAGGTTTTACTGGTGCTCAACCCGGCCGGCTTGTGATGCACGGGTATAGAATGCAACAGGCCTCGATTATCATAATAAAAAAACATTTCCTCCTGCTTGAGGAATTCGACCACGACCCCGGTGCCTGGTTTTCGAGGCGTGATGCCAGCAAGCAGCCGGTCACGAAATTCGCGCCACAGCGCAACGCCCGCAATCGGCAATGCCTGTAATTTATGCGTATGCTCAATCCATTGTTCCGGATCCAGGTATGATAATTGAACCAGTGGAAGGTCATTGTACTGCTCAACTGCCTGTTGTAAGTTCGGAGTTGAGGATGGGGCAGCTGCCGGCGTCTCATCCGGGCCTGTTAGTATCGCGTAGCTGTTTATCGTATCTGACAAATGCCGGAATTGAATATAGAGCTGCCTGTCACTGATATAGGCCTGTTCGGCGAGCAGGACGGATGTGTCTACTACGGTGTCGTCGATGACGATGCTCGCCTGTGGTGGTTCCGGTTCTACAGGACTTGTGGCGCAACCGGAAAAAATACCGAGCGTGATCAATGCGACAATCAGCGATTTATTTCGTTGATGACCCTGAGTACATTGAGTGCTGCCTTTCATTATTACAGTTTGACATGCTTTTTCCCTGCTGGCAGTTGGAATAAACTGGTGTCAGGCAATCACTGATTACGGGTTCATCAGTATGAATATAGGGTCATATAAGGAGGAGGTTCAGGATTTTGTGAGTCGCGGCAACTACCATGCCGCGATCAATATTGCACTTTCCGGCCTGAATGAGTGCCGCAGGAATAACGATCAGGCCTGTATCGACCAGTGCCTGGGCGTTATCACGGGTGTAATACAGCATCTGGCCGAGGAATTCGGCAGTAAAGAATATCTTGAGAAACAATAAAAAAGGCCGGAAAAAACCGGCCTTTTTTATACAAGTCTGAAGACTGGTTATTTTTTGCCTTCGCGTTCCAGTGTTTCCTTGATGACTTCTTCAGCCACGTTCTTCGGGCAGGGCATGTAATGCAGGAATTCCATGGAAAACTGGCCACGACCGGACGTCATGGTGCGCAGGTCGCCGATATATCCGAACATCTCGCTGAGCGGGCATTCGGCCTTGATGCGAACACCGGTGGCGCCAGGCTCCTGTGCCTTGATCATGCCGCGGCGGCGGTTCAGGTCGCCGATGACATCGCCGACGTTGTCGTCGGGTGAATACACATCGACTTTCATGATCGGCTCCATCAATTGCGGACCTGCGTTAGGCATGGTCTGACGATAGGCCGCCTTGGAAGCTAGCTCGTAAGCAACAGCTGACGAGTCAACCGGGTGATAGGAGCCGTCTTTCAGGGTTACCTTGAAGTCCAGGCAGGGGAAGCCTGCGAGTACGCCGCGTTCCATGCTGGCTTTAAAGCCTTTTTCTACGGCCGGCCAGAATTCACGTGGCACGTTACCGCCGGTGACCACGGATTCAAACTCGAAGCCGCTGCCGGGCTCGCCTGGCTCGATGGTGTAGTCGATCTTGGCGTACTGGCCCGAACCACCGGTCTGTTTCTTGTGGGTGTAGCTGTCTTCAGTGCGCTGGGTGATGGTTTCACGGTAGGCAACCTGTGGCTTGCCGACTTCGACATCAACACCATGGGTGCGCTTGAGGATGTCGATCTTGATATCCAGGTGCAGTTCGCCCATACCCTTGAGGATGGTTTCACCGGAGTCCTCGTCGGTCTCAACGCGGAATGACGGGTCTTCCTGGATCATCTTGCCGATCGCGATACCCAGTTTTTCAGAAGCGCCCTTGTCTTTAGGTGCTACTGCAATAGAAATAACGGGATCGGGGAATACCATTGGCTCCAGCGTGGCCGGTGCTTTCGGGTCGCACAGGGTATGGCCGGTCTGTACGTTCTTCATGCCGATCACGGCCACGATGTCACCGGCCTGGGCGCCATCGAGCTCGATGCGCTCATCGGCGTGCATTTCAACAATACGGCCGATGCGTTCTGTTTTACCGGTGAAGGTGTTCAGTACGGTATCACCTTTGTTCAGCTTGCCCGAGTAAATGCGGATGAATGTGAGTGCGCCAAAACGGTCGTCCATGATCTTGAACGCCAGCGCGCGCAGCGGCTTTCCAGGATCAACGATGGCGAATTCACCGGTTTCGTTTCCTTCTTCGTCAGTCTCGGGCTGTGGCTTGACTTCGGTCGGGTTGGGAAGAAAGTCAACAACCGCGTTCAGCACCGGCTGCACACCCTTGTTTTTGAACGCCGAACCACAGTAGGTCGGGAAGAAATCCAGGTTGATTGTGCCCTTGCGGATGCAGCGTTTGATGTCCTCGATAGCCGGTTCTTCGCCTTCGAGGTATTTTTCCATCAGCTCATCGTCCTGCTCAACGGCAGTTTCGATGAGTTTTTCGCGCCATTCTTCAACGGCATCAGCCATATCGGCCGGTGGCTCTTCGATCTTGTAGTTTTCAGGCAGGCCGGAGTCGTCCCAGATCCAGGCTTTGCGTGTCAGCAGATCCACGATGCCGACAAAGTTTTCTTCAATGCCGATAGGCAGCACCATCACCAGTGGATTGGCACCGAGCACGTCTTCGACCTGCTTGACGACGTTGTAGAAATCGGCGCCCATGCGGTCGAGCTTGTCGACGAAAATAACACGGGCAACTTCAGACTCGTTGGCATAGCGCCAGTTCGTTTCTGACTGGGGTTCAACACCGCCGGAGCCGCAGAACACGCCCACACCGCCGTCGAGTACTTTCAGCGAGCGGTAAACTTCGATGGTGAAGTCAACGTGTCCCGGGGTGTCGATGATGTTCATGCGATGTTCATTCCATTCGCAGCTGGTTGCAGCCGATTGAATGGTAATGCCGCGCTCGGCTTCCTGCTCCATGAAGTCAGTGGTGGCCTCGCCATCATGCACTTCACCGGTCTTATGGATTTTACCGGTCAGTTTCAGAATACGTTCCGTGGTCGTTGTTTTACCGGCGTCAACGTGTGCGAAGATGCCTATGTTTCTGTATTTGCTTAAGTCAGTCATTGTCCTGGTTGCTCTATGCAGTTCTAGATTAATCGGTCGGCGTTCCCGGACCACGCTACAGGTAGGCTGGCACTGCCAGTCAGATACGCCTATTTCATTCCCGTTGGGGTGCTGAACCCGGCAATTTCGGGGCGCACTCAAATCAGGAGGGCGGATTATATACTAAATGGAGAATTTATACGGCAGTTCTTGAAGGCTTTGGTTGCGGTAATTTCGTATCCGGATGGTGAAAAATACGAAAGAAATCCGGTGTGGGGTTTTTCGTCATATTTTTGGCCTGCCTGGCCAGCAGGTCTGCCATGGCTTATTGCTGAATCACCTCAAATTTGGCTGCGAATGCCGTTCTGTCGATGCTGATCAGCATCTCGCAATAGGCGTTTTCCGGCATCGGCTCATCACCACAGCCGCAACCGGCGATGATTTCAGTGAAAAAGACGCCGACTTTGGCCTGAATGCTGTTTTCATCCTGCTTCACGCTAATCACGGTGACCGAGATATCGCTGTCATCGACAAATCCGCCCCGGTTTGTGCCTTTTTCCAGCGGCAGTGTGCCTGCCGGCAGATTCTCGAGTTCATGCTTTAAAGCTTTCTCGAACGTGCCGGATTGGGGCTCCTGCAGGGCAACGAGAAGTCCCGGGGCCAGAATTATCTGTTGCGCAGGTCTCATGTTTTCAGATTATCAGTGGTGCCCGGCCGGCGCGGTGGCGAAGCCTGTTGATGGTATTCAGCACCGGGCCTTGCATCACAACCCGGCGCTCCAGCTGATATTTACCGGGAAAGTTGATAAACATAATGCCTATCAGAATTGTCAGAATGCCCTGGCCGGGTAATACCAGCATGGCGATGCCAAGAACAATGAAAATGTAGCCGAGTGCATTTTTGGCAATCAACAGCGACCATCGGACAACAGGATGTTCGTGGGCCCACGGTTCCCATCGGTGACGTTTTTTCTCGGCGAAATAATCTTCAGGGATTCTGATGACCAGTATCGGGATGAGCAATAAGCTACCTATGAAGCTGAGAATGGAAAAGACAGCCATGAGCCAGAGGTTAACTTCGTTTAGTGTTATCCAGTCGAACATACCGTTGGTTCAATAGTGTGGGTGTGTAAGTGCCGGGCGCATATAATACAATACATCCTGAGTAATGCATTCCAGGAATAACAAAACCACCCCGGGAGACATGTGATGAGCACGCTTTTGCATAATGAGGCATTGGGTAAATTAATTCTGCGCCTTACAGTGGGTGTTCTCTTGCTGCTTCATGGCATTGCCAAGATAACGAATCCCGGTACTGTTGACTACATAGGTGGTGTGCTTTCCAGTTCGGGATTGCCCTCCGTTCTGGCCTACGGCGTGTATGTTGGTGAAGTGATTGCGCCATTGATGATAATAGCGGGCGTCTACAGTCGTTATGGAGCAATGATCGTTGTTATCAATATGCTGTTTGCTGTTTTTCTGATGCACTCAGGTGACCTCTTCGGTTTGACTGATCATGGTGGCTGGAGACTGGAGTTGCAGGGGTTTTATTTGTTTGCTGCGCTTGCGATTATGTTTCTTGGTAGTGGCAGGCAGGCCATCAAGCCGGACTGATCGAGATATGTCTGTATACATGAGTTATACAGGCTCATACCGCTCCATAATAAGTGCGGATTTATAAACGAATTATTCAAGGCCAGGTAGAATGAAAAAAACAATTTTCGCAGTCATTATTATTCTGGCAGTCGTTATTGCCGGCGCCGTATTCTATGTATTCAGTAACCTGGATGCCATTGTAAAAGCGGCAATCGAGGAATTTGGCAGCAATGCAGTAAAAACATCAGTTCAGGTTGAAGATGTTGAAATCAGGTTAACCGAGGGGGCTGCCACTATTAGTGGTTTAACAGTTGCCAATCCTGAAGGGTTTTCTTTGCCGCAGGCATTTTCCCTTGGAGAAATACTAGTTGATATCAATCTTGAAAAAACACATAAAGAGCTTATTGCTATCGATGCGGTTCACATCGTTGCACCGCAGGTGTTTTATGAAATCAACGCGGGCCGCAATGGCAGCCTGAATATGCTCAAGGATAACCTGGGTATGAGCGGTGGCGCTTCAACCGGTGCATCTGCCGGTTCAGAACCTGCTGCAGGCGCTGCGGGCGATCCAGTAAGACTTGATATTGCACGTTTTGAATTCAAGGATGCGAGTCTGCATGCCAGGGTAGTACCTCTTAAAGACAAGACCTATGACCTCAAGTTGCCAGCGCTGGTATTAACTGATCTGAATGGCACACCCGAGCAAATATCCAGACAGGTGCTCGACAGGCTTATTGAGCATGCGAAGAAAGAGATCCAGAAGCAGGGTCTGGACAGGGAGCTTGCAGAGATAAAAGCGAAGGCTCAGCAAAGAATCGATGAGGAAAAAGCAAAACTAGAACAGCAGGCCGATGAGCGGGTGGAAGAAGAAAAACAAAAGGCGGAAGACAAGCTGAAAAACCTGCTTGGCAGATAAGTTGTATCAGGCTTGATTGGGTCAGGCTAATCTATACGGGCTGATTGTAAAGACGCAAAGCTCGCAAAGTGGAATCTTTTATTAACCGCAGAGGATGCTTACCTGATACGTAAGAAGTTCTTTGTCATCTCTCACGTTCGGTCGAGATGACAGCATAAATGTTCCTCTGCGTCTCTGCGGTAAACACATCAGTAATCCTGTGCCTTTGATGGATGGGTGGACAACCAGGCTTTTAATTACGCGATATATTGATTATCATCAAACAGTTTTCTCGCTGAAAACCAGCCTGAGCGAAAACTAGCTGGACTCTCGAACATAGTGGAGGTTGTTTCAATGAGTTCTGGAGATAAACCGGATCTATACGGGAATGATCATGATTCTTCAGTTAATGATGAAACAGACACCATCAAGCTGACCAGGCGAAGCAAGTCGCCTTTATTTCATTCACGTGTTACAGGCTTCGATCGCTGGCTTGCGAGAACCATGATGGATGTGGTCGGTAATCCTGAATGTACGCTCCGTTTATGGGATGGTGCAGATGTGACCCCGCCTGTTGATGATCCGGTTGCCGTCATCCTTTATGGTAATCGCCTGGCTATGTGGAAAACCATACTCAATCCTGAATTGCACTGGGGAGATATTTACTGCAACGGCCAGCTCGAGTTCGACGGTGATCTGGCAGCGTTTCTGGAGATTATCTATAGCAATCTTCGCAGCAGAGGTGGGGGCGGCCTGGTGCGCCGCATCGTTAAATGGCTTGGCCATCGCCGTATCGCCAACTCACATGCAAGGGCAGAAGAGAATATCCATCATCATTACGATATCGGTAATGATTTCTACAGGCTATGGCTGGATGTGGAGGAGATGCAGTATACCTGTGCCTATTTCTCTGATCCGGATATGAGTCTTGAGGAAGCGCAGGTCGCCAAGCTTCATCACCTGTGCCGCAAGCTGCAACTCAAGCCCGGTGATACAGTCGTAGAAGCAGGTTGCGGCTGGGGCGGGCTGGCGCGCTTCATGGCAAGGAACTATGGCGTCAAGGTCAGGGCCTACAACATTTCAAAGCAGCAGGTCAGTTATGCTCAACAACGTGCCGAGACCGAAGGTTTGTCGGACAGGGTTGAATATCTGCTGGATGATTATCGCAACATTCATGGTGAGTATGACGTTTTTGTTTCCGTCGGCATGCTCGAACACGTTGGTAAACGGGATTACCCGGTACTGGGTGATGTGATTGACCGTTGCCTGAAACCTGGGGGCCGCGGTCTGATTCACACGATTGGTCGTGTCAATCCCGGACCGATGAATGCATGGATAGAGCGCCGCATATTCCCCGGTGCTTATCCGCCCAGTTTGAAAGAAATGATGGATATCTTCGAACCTCACAGGCTGTCTGTGCTCGATGTTGAAAATTTGAGATTGCATTATGCAAAAACGCTCGAGCACTGGCTGGAAAGGTTCGAGCATTACAATGATACAATCGAAGAAATGATGGACGCCGAATTTGTGCGAGCCTGGCGTCTATATCTTGCCGGCTCCATAGCCGCATTTAAAGTGGGTGAGCTGCAGTTGTACCAGGTGGTGTTTTCCAGGAACACTAATAACAATTTGCCATGGTCGCGTAAGTATATTTATAGCAATACGTCTGATGGCAAGTTCAGGTTGAGTATCATAGAGGGTGATGTTGTTGATGCATGATGTGCTAATTATAGGCGGGGGGCCTGCTGGTTCGACCCTGGCATGGGCTTTACGCAATTCAGGCCTTGATATTGCTATCATGGACAAGGCAGAGTTTCCGCGGGATAAACTCTGTGCCGGCTGGGTCACACCAGCTGTAATGCAGGAATTAAACATTGATCTCGATGATTATGCGAATGGCCGTGTATTGCAGCCTATCAGTGGTTTCCGCATCAGTCAGATCGGTCAGAAACAGGTGCAGTCACATTATCCGGGGGAGCCTGTCAGTTATGGTATTCGCCGCATAGAGTTTGATAACTACCTGTTGCAGCGCAGTGAGGCAAAGTTGTTGACGGGTCGAGCATTCAAACACATGGAGCGAATTGATAATGGATGGCGTATTAATGATGAGCTTGATGCAAAACTGGTGATTGGAGCGGGTGGGCATTTCTGCCCGGTTGCACGTGCTATCGGTTCAAAAGGCGTGAGCGAACTGGCCGTGGCCGCACAGGAAGTCGAGTTTGAAATGACCTCTGAGCAGCTGGCTGAGTGTACGATTGATGCAGAAGTCCCCGAGCTTTTTTTTACTCCGGACCTGAATGGTTATGGCTGGATATTTCGTAAAGGAAATTTTCTGAACATCGGTTTGGGTCGCGAAGACAAGCATAAACTATCGAGCCATGTGCAGAATTTTATTCGATACCTCAAGCTGCAAAACAAGATTCCGCAGGATTTGCCTGACAAGTTCAACGGCCATGCTTATCTGCTTTATCCCCACGCTATACGAAATATTGTCAGTGACAATGTTCTGTTAATTGGTGATGCGGCCGGGCTGGCTTATCCGCAAAGTGGTGAAGGCATACGTCCCGCGGTGGAGTCCGCGTTACTTGCTGCCAGGGCCATAAATGACTGCCACGGCGATTATTCCGCACCGCAACTGCAAAATTATCATGAGCTGATCGAGCAGCGATTCGGCAAGCGCCTGCCCGGGCCTGACCTGGTTGAGCGTTTACCATTAGGTATTAAACAACTGTTTGCTTCCAGGCTAATGAAAACCAGGTGGTTTACACAGAAGATCATGACAGAACGCTGGTTTTTACAATCACAGCAGGAGCCGATCAATACAGACGCGAAGTTGTAACAGCATGGTGTCAAATCGAGCGGATGACTGTAAGCGCTCCTACGTGAGCCTTGGTGAACTCTGTATTCTCTGTGGCAAGAAATTTTTCGTACCAGCCCACCATGCCGGGTGAAGATCCTAAAATATTGCTGGCGGATGTTCGATTAAAACGGCGGCCCATACAATGGCCGTAATAACGAGGGCGAATAATACAGCCGCTGAGCCCATGTCTTTAGCGCGTCCCGCCAGTTCGTGGTGTTCATCACTGATGCGGTCAACAATGGATTCAATGGCGGAATTAAGTAACTCAACCACAAGCACGAAAAGCACGCTGCTGACCAGCATGGCTTTATCAAGCAGTGTGCCACCGAGAATAATACCTGCGGGTACAAGAACTGCCGCCAGCCACAGCTCCTGCCTGAAAGCAGCTTCATGTTTATAAGCTGAGCAGATCCCCTTCCATGAGTATCCAGCCGCATTAATAATGCGTTTGATTCCTGTAACACCGGTTTTTCCCATTATATTCTCCTTCGTGCAATATACCGGTTAGCCGATGTGAATCTGTTCCATGAGGTAGCACAGGCAGTCCTGCCTTATGGCTCTCTCACTGGTTGTATACATTGAAAGCGTGGCATTCTTCTTCAGTGCAATCTTGCTGTCCCTGGTTTCAAAGAATTCACTGGTGACATCCTCATTGCTTTCGTTGGTTACAACCAGGTGTGCATTGCTTTCAGGATTGAGGCCGGCAAATATAGAGCCCCTGGCAAGTTGTTCAAAATTCATTTTTTCAAGCTCGTGGTTTAGATGTATATCTGTACTGCTGTCGGTGCCCAGCGAAAACTTTTCCGGCACGGTTACACGTGCAACAGTATGAAACAGATTGATATGTACAGGGTGTTCTGATGACAGTTTTTCAGTATTGAGTACTGCCTGCAGGAAACGACTTGAGTGAGAGACACCATCAGCCTGGCCAGACTGGCCACACTCGAGCACGACGGAGGGGCAGAAGTCCGAAAATGCCGCGGACTGTACGCCCCTGGGGCTGGTGAAATAAACCACGGTACTTCCGAACATGCCGGCAAGCTGAATACAGTGCGGGTTGAGGATGTTGACACAGGCATAATGCGGATTAAGGCCCGTGTTGTTATGAATATCAATACTGGCAAACGGCTTACGTTTGCGCATGATGTTGGATACGTTTGTCATCATGTCAGTTTCTGCGCAGTTATCATGACGTGTGCCGGGCCAGACACGATTATAATCCGGTTGCCGGTCAAGCCGGCGCTGTTCAACAGCCGCGGCTTCAACATTGCCAATGAACACGGAAACAGCGCGTGGCAGGGGCTTGTCCTGGTATTCTTTCAGCAGCTGCTGCACGGCATAGAAGCCGGTAGTTTCATTTCCATGCAGTAAAGTGCTGATGAACAGTGGCTCAGGCTTTTCGCCTTGAAGATGAATCAGGGTAGGCGTGCCAAGCAGGTCAAGCAATTCAGTGGCTTTTGCTTCAAGCAGGCCATCAGGCAGGATGTCGGTTTCGTTTAGCATTAGCGGGTGCAGTCAAAGTCCCATTCATGAACGGGCAGGTTGTTTTGTTGATGTTGATAGTAACAGCGCGTTAACAGTTGCATGTCACGGCCGTTTAGTTCGGCAAATTTTCGTTGCCATTGTGTTCCTGTTTGTTCGCTTTTAATGCGCGATTCAATAATGCCGAGGTAGCGCCTGCTGTCGGCATCGGAAATGCCCAGTTTATCCAGTCCGGTTTGTGCTTCTTCCAGTAACCTGTTTAATACCAGCTCCTTGATGGTATACCTGTTTCCATCGGACCATATTACCCGATGATTCAGCCCAATCTGTGCTGATCTGTAGAAGTTGTCTTTCGTTTCGGCAAAACTTAATCGGGCTTCAGGAGGATCTATACAGGTTGCATAGTAATGCACCAGGCCATAATAAAAGGCGATATTCGCTATATTATCAACCATGCTCGGTGCGCTGGACATGGTGCGGTGTTCGATTCTCAAGTGAGGTGTGCCATCATCATCAAAGCCGATCAGCGGACGGTTCCAGCGCCAGATTGTACCGTTATGCAGTCTCAGGTAGTTCAGTTTCTCAGGCTCGGTATCGTAGGTTACAGGCAATAGAACCGGATAATGCTCCAGGTTTTCATTGAAGCATTCCAGTAATGATTCCCGGGCATAGTGGCTGCCAAAAGTTACGCGATGGATTGGTCCACTGGAAGCACCACCAATGCCGCCAATATCGACGGATTGTTCAAACACGGGGATACGTGTTTCATACCAGAGGTCCTTGTTGAACATGAACGGGGCATTGGCGCCAACAGCAACCAGCGGCGCTGAGAGTATCATGGATGCGTTGTAATAGCGCACGGACTCATGCTGAGGCGTCTGTAAATGTATCTGTAGTGATGTTGATGCAGCCTCCAGCATAACATCCTTGTGCTCTACCTCAAGATGCTCATTGCCATTGATGTTCAGGCCGATGCTTTTCCCCTGGCGATGTCTCAGCACCTGTTCATTCAAGGCACGGTAGCGATCAAGGGAAGAGATGTTATCCAGTGACAGGTCGTTATTGGTCAGTGTCGGGAGGATGCCGATGCCCAGCATGTTGCAGCCAATATCTTTCGATGTTTGCTTGCATTGTTGCCACAGTTGTTGCATTTGTTCCTCGAATTCGCTCAGCAGCTTGCTGTTGAATGACTGCGGATCCACGTTAAGTTCGATATTGAATTTTGCAAGTTCGGGAAACAGATAGGGACTGTTTGCGTGCTGAAGAAATGCTTCGTTTCGCGGGCAGGGTGAAGCATTGCTGTCTATGAGCCAGGCTTCCAGTTCGTAGCCTGCAACAAGTTCTTTGCGAGACAGGGCGTTGTTGCTGAACCATTCGGCAAGGATGTCGGTTTCCTGCTGCAGGCGTTTTTGATATTGCTGGTAGTCGGCCTTGATAAAACGACTGTATTTGATTTCTTCGCCCATGCTCTGTGTTCAGATAAAATCAGCTCAGGTAAGATCGCAGTTGTGCGAGCCGCTCTATCGTACCAATATCAATCCATTGGCCATTATAGTATTCCCCGCTTATTTTATTGAGTTCTGATTTTTTTCTAAGGATAGGGGCAAGCGCCTTTTTTCCCGGATCCGTTTCTGCAAAAAACTCGTGTGTATACAGTCCGATGCCGCTATAAGTCAGTTGCTCATCACCACTATTTTTTATCAGGCCGTGTTCGAGTGCAAAATCACCTTCCGTATTGTGTTCCGGGTTGTTTACCAGCACCAGGTGTGCCTCGTGTTCCATTTGCCTGTTTACCAGGCTGGAAAGATCGTAGTCACACCAGATGTCACCGTTGATCACGATAAAAGCTTCGTCGTCCAGATATGGTAGCGCATTGATGATACCGCCGGCTGTTTCAAGGGCTTCATCGCCTTCATCTGAATAGGTGATATTGAGTGAGTAGTTGCTGCCATCGCCCAGTGTGTCCCTGATCTGGTCAGCAAGCCAAGAGATGTTGATTACAATATCTTCGATGCCCGCCCTCGCAAGGTTGAGCAGGTGGTATTCGATAAGTCGGTGCCTGCCTACCTGTATCAGTGGTTTTGGCGTTATATCAGTGTGAGGACGCAAGCGTTCACCACGGCCTGCGGCCAGTATCATGGCTTTCATTTCCGGACACCTTTAATAAAGGTCTTCTTAAAGGTATGCATCAGCTTGCTTCCGAATGTTGTAATACCGTGGATTCGAGCAGGTTCAGTAAAGGCGTCAGTTCGTCATACTGGTTGCAGGCATCAACAACGTATTTCAAGGTTAATGGCAGGTCATCAAGATACTGTGACTTGCCATCGCGGTAGTTCAACCGTGCAAAGATGCCCAGTACTTTAAGGTGGCGTTGAACGCCCATCAGGTCGAACCAGCGAATGAACTGATGTCTATCAGCAGGAAGTTCAATTGACGTGAGCTGAAGATATATATCCAGCCAGTGTTCAATTTTGTTTCTCGGCCATTCTATATAGCAATCCTTGAATAAAGAGACCAGGTCATAGGTCACCGGGCCAATGACCGCATCCTGATAATCGATCACACCCGGGTTGTTTTTATCGACCAGCATCAGGTTGCGTGAATGGTAGTCTCTGTGCACGAAAACCTGTGGCTGCTCCAGGGCTGATTCAATCAGTAAATCATATATCGAATCAAGCACTGATTTCTGCTGATCGTCCAGCCTTATGCCAAGGTGCCTGTTCAGGTACCAGGGTTCGAACAGTCCCATTTCATCCTGCAATCGCTGTTTGTCGTATGGCGGTAAATGGTCCTGAATGCGCTGCATATTGACCAGTGCCGTAAGGGCGTCGCGGTAAAGATCGTCGCTGCTGCTTTCATCAAGGTGATCAAGATACTGGCGATTGCCAAGGTCATCCAGTAACAGGAACCCCTGTTCAAGATCCATGGTGATGATGTCGGGGGCATTGACATTCACGCTGCGTAACAGACGGGTGATATGAATAAAGGGCTCGCAGTCTTCCTTGTCTGGCGGGGCATCCATGACGATGAGCGTCTTCCCGCTGTTGCTGTCAGTGACACGAAAATAACGCCGAAAACTGGCATCAGCCGAGGCTGGGCGAATGTCTGTCAGCTTGTGGGCAGGGATGGAATCCAGCCAGTCCTCAAGCCGGGACATGCGTTCTTGGCTTTGTTGGCTCAATGAAACGTAATCCGTCATTAGTATAGAATGTGCGGCATTTTATCAGTCTTGTCGGAATCTTTCAGAATGAAAAATCCTGTCGTTGTTGTTGGTATCGGAGAAATGGGCAGTGTCTTTGCGCGCGGATTCCTGCGCCTGGGTCACCCGGTATATCCTGTTGTCCGTGATACGAAGATGGGTGAACTGGCTATG
This sequence comes from uncultured Gammaproteobacteria bacterium, assembly GCA_937998645.1. Classification (GTDB taxonomy): domain Bacteria; phylum Pseudomonadota; class Gammaproteobacteria; order SZUA-229; family SZUA-229; genus JABDQW01. Next base: position 6,611 of record CALLCZ010000093.1, on the reverse strand, counting down.
CAGCTTGCAGAACCGGAGCTGGTTGTGATCGCAGTTGCTGAAAAAGACATTCAAACGGTGTTGCAGGAGATACCCGGATGCTGGCGTGACAGGCTGGTTCTGCTGCAAAACGAATTACTGCCAGATGACTGGTCAAAGCACAAACTGGAACCGAGCGTAATCTCGGTCTGGTTTGAAAAGAAAAAAGGCATGGATTCAAAAGTCATTATTCCGTCACCGGTATATGGAAAACACGCGCAGCTTGTTGCCGATGCGCTGAGCTCTATTGATATTGAAACCAGTGTGCTTGGCAGTGCTGAAGATTTGCTGTTTGAGCTGGTGCTGAAGAATGTCTATATCCTGACAACAAATATCGCAGGCCTGCAAACAGCTGGAACGGTGGCTGAGCTGTGGTCGAAACACCGGCCATTTGCGACAGAAGTGGCAAATGAAATTATCCAGTTGCAGCAGAAGCTGACTGGACGGTCGCTGAATAAAGAGCAATTGATCGAGCGCATGGTGCATGCATTTAACGGTGATCCTGAACATGGCTGCATGGGCCGCAGCGCAGCCGCAAGGCTGGAACGCGCGCTCAAGCAGGCGGATGAGCATGGCCTGGATTTACCCAGACTGAAACACATTGTCAGTAAAGTTTAAAAATATTGACCACAGATGAGCAGAGAGCACAGAGTGTTTTGTTTGTGTTACGTAGGAGTGACTATAGTCGCGAGCTTTAGTTGATCGTATTTACTAACTTTAGGTTTCGCTCCTGCTGGAGCGAGTCACTTTTCTTTGCATGCCCAAAGAAAAGTAACCAAAAGAAAAGGCATCCCGGGCGCTCGTGCTTCGCATACCCTCAGCCATCTTCCCTGCCAACGGGTCGTCTTGACTCGCATCCCTGCTCGACAAGACTCGATTGCCCGTCCCTGGTCAATCGACCCTACCAGTGAAGCTGGCTTCGGCGAGCTTAACGGGAGGGAAGTAGACAGTTTCCCCGTGAAGTTTGCCGAGGCATTCGGCTTTGGTAGGGAAAATTCGACAGGGACGTCGAATTTAGTCCTGTCGAGCCCGGACGGCGAGTCAGGACGGCCCGTAGGCAAAGACGAATGCCTCGGGGACCCGAAGGGCAAACGTTTCGGGGCGGCGTTCTTTTGGTTACTTTTCTGTCGCTGTTGACTAATTTGCCCGGAGCAAATTAGCACGCATAGCGCCCGAAGGGTGGAGCACAGGGATGTGCAGAATACAGAAAAGTAACTCGCCAGCAAGGCGAAACCAAATATTTAATTACACGTAATAATGAATTAAAAAAAATACAAATGGGATGGTCAGAGTAAAGCCTGATCAAAGTAACAGGCTAATGAGCATCCAGCTTGCCCAGCTCCGTCAGTATCTGCACAATCAATGACTCACCCTGTGGCCCGACCTTGCTACATAACTTGTCGACATTGCGTTCACCGTCGATCATGTCCTTGAGGATCGCACCGATGTTGGCCATGTCGCCACCGGCCATGGACATCTGCTCCGCCATACCCCCCAGCATAATCACTGCATTATGATCGCCGCGCCTTGCATCATTGATTAGCGCGGCCAGCATGGGCGCTGCCAGGGTAGCGTCGGGTTTGTCTTCGGGTTTTGGCAAGGTGTTCGGGTCCTGCAGTCCACGCAGGATGGCGGATGCAATAACCGTATCTTCATCATCCAGGCCATTCAGTATGCTCTCGTCCCTGCTGCCATCCAGTATCTTGCGAATGGCGGCAACGAGCTTGTCCCAGCCATTTTGTTCTGATAGGGCTAATGCCTGTTCCATTTGTGGTCTCAGTTCGGAATTCTGAACACACTGAACCACGCCAAGAATAAGGCCGGCATGGGTCTGAATGATCTGCTGTTGCTTGTCTGGAGTCTGCATCAGGCGATTGCCATTGTAATGAATAGGATTATCAGATTACCGTGCAGTTATGCGGCAATGCAAGTCTATAACACAGGAACTGGGGACCAGGAGAAGCTGGACTACTCTTTGGGGCCAGATCTTTTGTATCTTTATGTTCCATAAAAAAGTGACTCGCGTAATGAGTGTTCCTGGTACCTGGTATCCAGAACCTGGTGCCTGTCCTTAAAGTGCGCGGATTTTATCCGCCTGCTGTTCGAGCTGTTGTTTTGCCCTGTCCATTTCCTCAACACGCTGGCGTTCTTTTTCAACAACAGCCGCGGGTGCTTTATCGACGAAAGCCGAATTCTGCAGCTTCGCCTGACCCTTCTCCAGGTTGACGACAAGCTTTGCTATTTCCTTATCAAGACGGGCAAGCTCTGCTTCCTTGTCAATGAGTCCGGCCAGAGGGATCAGGATCTGCATTTCACCAACCAGCGCGGTGGCTGATTCCGGTGCCGTACTATCGGTATCGAGCCATTCAGTTGACTCGAGTTTTGCCAGCGAGTTAATGAATGCCTGATTGCTGTTGAAAATGTCCCTGTCCTGCTGGCTGGCGTTCTGTAATAACACCGGTAGTGCCTTGCCCGGCGCTATGTCCATTTCCGAGCGGATTTTACGTACGCCACTGATGAATGTCTTTACCCACTCGAGTTCATCTTCTGCCGCATTATCAATTTGATTTGCATCCGCTTCAGGGAATGGCTGGTTCATAATGGTTGCACCGGCCGAACTGATTTCATGGCCGGCGAGAGGTGCAACTTTCTGCCAGAGTTCTTCCGTGATGAATGGCATAATGGGATGGTTCAGCCGAAGTATTGTTTCCAGCACGCGTACCAGCGTACGGCGTGTACCGCGCTGGGCTGTTTCAGGTGTGTCCTCATTGAATAACACGGGCTTGGAGAGTTCAAGGTACCAGTCGCAGTAATCTTCCCATACAAAGGCATACAGCTCCTGTGCATAAAGATCGAAGCGGTAGTTCTTGATATGCTTTTCTATATTCTGTTCTATATGCTGCAAACGTGAGACGATCCAGCGGTCTGCCAGTGAAAGTTCGACATCATCATTGTCGACCCCGGTATCTTTTTCTTCGGTTTGCATCAATACGTAACGTGTTGCGTTCCACAGCTTGTTACAGTAGTTGCGGTAGCCTTCGATGCGTGATGGCGCCAGCACGATGTCTCGACCAGTAGTTGCGAGGGCTGCAAAAGTAAAACGCAATGCATCGGTGCCGAAGGCAGGGATGCCTTCTGGGAAAGTCTTGCGTGTGAGTTTTTCGATACGAGCGATCAGGTGCGGCTGCATTACGGCGCTGGTTCTTTTCGTAACCAGGTCTTCAAGACCAATGCCGTCGACAACATCGATCGGGTCCAGTACGTTGCCTTTCGATTTCGACATCTTCTGGCCTTCGGCATCGCGCACCAGTCCATGAATATAGATCTCGTGGAACGGGACATCACCCATGAACTTCAGCCCCATCATGATCATGCGTGCAACCCAGAAGAAAATGATGTCAAAACCGGTGACCAGTACATTGGTAGGGTAGAAAGTTTCCAGCTCCGGTGTTTTATCGGGCCAGCCCAGGGTGGAGAAAGGCCAGAGTGCTGATGAGAACCAGGTATCGAGTACATCCTCGTCCTGCGTTAATGTAAAGTCGGCCGGCAGCCTGTTTTTTTCGCGTACTTCGTCGATATCATGCCCGACATAAACATTGCCGACATCATCGTACCAGGCGGGAATCCGGTGACCCCACCAGATCTGTCTCGATATGCACCAGTCTTCAATATTGCGCATCCATTCGAAATAGGTGTTTTTCCAGTTATCCGGTACGAATTTGATGTAACCGATTTCTACCGCCTTGATGGCCGGTTCAGCCAGCGGCTTTACGCTGACGTACCATTGATCTGTCAGGTAGGGCTCGATCACGGCATGTGAGCGGTCGCCCCTCGGCACCATCAGTTTGTGATCATCGATCTTTTCAAGCAGGCCGGCGGCTTCGAGGTCGGCAACGATTTGTTTGCGCGCGTCATAGCGATCCATGCCGACGTATTTGGCGGGCAACAGCTCGCCTTCGTTTTCCTCGTTATCACGAATGGCGGCGTCTATGGTGAATACATTTATCAGGCCGCCATGGATCATTTCACGCAATTCATTCTTGTTGCTGTGGCGCTGCCAGACCTGGTAGTCGTTGAAGTCATGTGCCGGCGTGATTTTTACACAACCGGTGCCAAACTCGGGGTCAACGTGCTCGTCGGCAATGACCGGGATTCGCCTGCCGGTCAATGGCAGATCAAGATACTCACCCAGCAGGTAGCTATAGCGTTCGTCGCTTGGATGTACGGCAACAGCGCAGTCACCGAGCAGGGTTTCAGGTCGGGTTGTGGCGACAACAATGTGGCCGGCGCCGTTGCTGCGCGGATAACGCATGTGCCACATGTGGCCGCTTTCTTCTGTTGAAAGCACTTCGAGGTCGGAAACTGCCGTGTGCAGAACCGGGTCCCAGTTCACCAGGCGCTTGCCGCGATAAATCAGGCCTTCTTCATATAGCTGGATGAATACCTCGTTGACGGCTTTGGACAGGCCCTCGTCCATGGTGAAGCGTTCGCGTGACCAGTCGAGTGAGGCGCCCATGCGACGAAGCTGGCTGGTGATGGTACCGCCGGAATGTTCTTTCCAGTCCCAGACTTTTTCGATGAATTTTTCCCGCCCGAAGTCGTGGCGGTTTTTCCCCTCGGCATTGATCAGGCGCTCAACAACCATCTGGGTGGCGATGCCCGCATGATCTGTACCAACCTGCCACAGGGTTTTGTCACCCTTCATGCGGTGGTAGCGAATCAGGGCGTCCATGATGGTGTCCTGGAAAGCATGCCCCATGTGCAATCGCCCGGTGACGTTGGGCGGTGGAATCATGATGCAGTAACTGTCGCGCCGGCCCTGTTTCCAGCTTTCAGCGTCAGGGTTGAAGTAACCGTTCTGTTCCCAGGTCTGGTACCACTTCTGTTCAATCGCTTGCGGGTCGTAGGTCTTGTCCATGGGCTTTTCGAAGGCGCTCGTCAATATTGATAAAAGCGCCGGATTATACCGCATGCACTGCGGATAGCCTATGACGGTGGGTGCGGTCCGCTTCAGTCAGACCCGGTTTCGCCGGAGAAATGCCTGCTCAGTGTTTGCCGGATTTTAACCCTGAGCATCTGCTCTATCTCGGGTACCAAGTTAAACAGTATTTCCTCGGTTAATGCATCGAGATCAGGTAACTCAATGGCGGGTGCCCGGGTTTCATCTGCATCTTCGAGTGACTCGTCCGGTACCGGTTCATCCATCGCGAGTGTATTGGTTTCGGCATTGTTATCGGTTATTGATACGTCTTTTCTCTCTTCATCGGACCATAACGAGCTCTGTACCTTGCTTGCGGGCTGATGTACTGCCTTGTCCGTGTCACCGGGTTTGATGATGTCGTCGAGAATCGGCAGGTTCGTGTGATTGTCTGGCATAGGATCGTGATCAGGATGTTATTTCATGATAGTGCAACGGGTATGCATCTTTCTTATAGGCTGAATACCGTACGCGGCCTTTTTGAAGATTTTCCGGATCGTCACTTATGATCTCGGCAACACGTTCGTAGTTCAGCGTGCTTTCAGGAAATTCACCGCTCAGGTTGATCAATAGATAAGCCTTTGATGCGGATGCGCTGTGACCAATAATCACCGGTGCATCAGCATCTTCAGTGTCACCCTGGATGGCATGTGGAACAAAGCTACTGTCATTGAAGGTCCACATGATGTCATCGAGAAGACGCGATTCCGCTTCGTCTTTTGTCCTGACGAAAACAGGATTTCCCATTTTTGCGACCTTGTCTGCAAGCTGGCAGCAGAATCGATTAATGCGGGTCCTGTTCTGGCTGTTCAGTTTGTAAAAATCAATGCGCGGTTTGCTTTTCTGGGTCATACAGGATTCATTTCTTGTGGTCGCTCAGGCGTTGGAGTATGTACTGTACCAGTAAACTTACCGGACGTCCGGTTGCGCCCTTTTCCTTGCCGCTTTTCCACGCGACGCCGGCAATATCAAGATGTGCCCAATGGTATTTTTTTGCAAAACGTGACAGGAAACAGGCAGCCGTGATGGTGCCGGCACCCTTGCCGCCCATGTTTGCCATGTCGGCGAAGTTACTGTCCAGCTGTTCCTGGTAATCATCCCACAAGGGAAGTTCCCAGCAGCGGTCGCCGCTGCTTTTGCCGGCTTTCACCAGGTCGTGTATGAGCGGTTTGTGGTTGCCAAGCAAGCCGGCCGGGTGCGCACCCAGGGCAACGACACATGCGCCGGTCAGCGTTGCGATATCGATCACGACATCAGGGTCGAATTTCTCTGCATAGGTCAGTGCGTCGCACAGGATCAAGCGGCCTTCAGCATCGGTATTGAGAATCTCGATGGTTTGCCCGGACATGCTGGTAACGATGTCGCCGGGCTTGCTGGCGATGCCGTCCGGCATGTTCTCCACTGTGGGTATGATGCCAACGATATTTACCGGAAGCAGCAGTTCCGCGCAGGCGGAGACGGCGCCAAGCACGCTTGCAGCACCGCACATGTCGTACTTCATCTCGTCCATTGCTGCACCCGGCTTCAGGCTGATGCCGCCTGAATCGAAAGTGACGCCTTTACCAACAAGCACGATTGGCTGTTGCTTTCTGTCACCACCCTTGTATTCAATGGT
>CALLCZ010000092.1 GCA_937998645.1 uncultured Gammaproteobacteria bacterium | reverse complement strand
ATCGAGCACGCTGACCCTGGTTTTCGGGAACTGCTTTTGCATGGTGATCGCCTGTTGCGCCAGGTAATCAGGGGTGCAGATATTGCCCGGCAGGTTTGCAAGATCCTTGGTCAGCTTGATGCCTGTGGAAATTGCCATGCCACGGCGTACGGCTTCCTCACCCTCAGTCAGCTGGCCGCGGCCCGACACGCTGAAAACAAACTTGCGTAATGGCCGGCGGGGTGGTGTCTGTTCAGACTTGAGTTGATTGAAGGTGTACAGTGTCTCGTCGATGGCTTCAATAGACTGCTGGATTTTCCATGCCAGGCTTCTGCGCCTGACCGGGATCTCGGTAAGGAAAGATGCCACCTCGGTTGTGCCGCTGGATTTGAGGGTCGCAGCCATGGTGCTGTTGATTGTTCTGAAGGCCCTGGTGTCAATTTCCTTTTCCTTGCCGCAGCCAATCAGCAGGACACGGTCGCACAGCGTGTTTTCAACATTATGTAACAGCAGGGTGCCACCAAGGTCGCCTTCGAGTTCACCGCGTCGGACCAGGTTGGAGATCAGGCCGCCACTGGCCTTGTCGAGAGTTTTGGCAGCGGCGGATAGTGTTCTGGGTGCATAAACAGCCGCTACGACACAGCCGATACGCTGTTTTTCCGGGCTGCCGCTTTTGACGGTATATTCCATGCTTGCTCCAAAGAAATCGAATAAATCGGGCCATTGTATGAAATTCATCTTCATTTTTCATGATTGATTTATCCCCGGGCTCAAATACACTGTAATTTTTCTTATATGCTGGTCAATGACACGCAGTCAATGTGATAATTCGGGTATGAGTCTCGGCATCAGCATAATCGATCGTTACATAGTCAAGGAAGTCATTACGACCTGGCTGGCTGTCATGTTCGTGCTGTTGATCGTGGTGACCAGTGTTGAAATCGTGCAGTTTCTGAAATGGTTTCTGAAAGGTGAGTTGACGACCTCGACTGTGCTGCCACTGTTCATAAACAGTCAGTTGAAAGTGATCGTGTTGTTGATCCCGGTCAGCCTTTTTCTTGGTGTGTTACTGGCCTTGAGTCGCCTGTATATGGACAGTGAAATGACCGCGATGATGTCAGGTGGCATCGGGCCAAAACAATGGTTCCGCTCAATGTTGATGGTAGCGCTGCCGATCAGCCTGATGGTGCTGTTGATGATGCTTTATATGCGGCCATGGGTGGCGCTGCAGCGTGCTGATATTAATGCGGATATCCGGAAAGTCAGTATTATCAGCACGTTTGTGGCAGGGCGTTTCAATCGGACTCCGGATGGTGAAGCAGTGATTTACATGGAAGACATCAGCAAGGATGGAAAATCAATGAGAAATATATTCCAGCGTTATAACAAGGATGGAAGCACACACATTGATCTGGCACGTGCAGCGAAAAGTGTAACGCATGATACAGGGCTGGATTACATATCGTTTGAACAGGGACGTCATTATATAGGTTCGCCCGGAGAGTCAGACTATCAGATCATTGAATATTCAGAGTATGGTGTGCTCGTGCCTGCGCCGAAGGACAGAAGTTTCCCTTTGCGCGTACAGGCATTATCAACAAAAGAGCTGTGGAATTCAGATAAGCCGGAACACAAGGCAGAGCTGGACTGGCGCATTTCTCTGCCGTTTGCAACATTGATTATTGTCATGATGGCGCTGCCTTTGAGCCAGACCAAGCCAAGAGGGGGGCGTTATTCACAGCTTGCACTCGGTATATTGCTTTACCTTATTTACTCCAACCTGCTGGGTGTAGGCAAGGCATGGATCTCCAAGGGTATAGTCCCTTTCTGGATAGGGACCTCGTGGGTGCATGTGCTTGGTGCTGTTACCTTATATATATTGCTGAGACGTGCTGGCCTGATTACGAAAAAGAGCGGGTCCTCCGTAAAAACACACACGAGATAATCACTTGATACTGGATCGTTATATTGCACGTGCCATTTTTGGCGGAACAATGATGTCACTATTTGTGTTCGGGGCCTTATTTGTCTTTATCAGCTTTGTCTCAGAGCTTCAGGATGTCGGCACGAACAACTACGGTGCGCTGCAGGCATTGATTTTCGTGCTGCTTAACCTGCCCCAGCTTCTTTACCAGGTATTTCCTTCGGCCATGTTGCTTGGGGGGCTTTTGTCGCTGGGTGCGTTTGCGTCCACTTCCGAGCTGGTTGTGATTCGTGCAGCCGGTGTCTCGATATCACGTATTACTGTTGCTGTACTCAAAGCGGGTTTCCTGCTAATCGTTATCGCTGTACTGATGGGGGAGTTTCTTGCGCCTGAGGCGATCAGCACAGCCAAGACAATGCGTGCGGAAGCCATGGAAGGCAGGGTGCTCACGGGTAACAGAAAAGGTTTATGGTCAAAATATGGCGATAATTTTGTTTATATAGGGACCGTGTTGCCTGACGTCCAGCTCATGGATGTCATTGTTTATGAAACAGACGCCGAGCAACGGCTGAAAAAAACGACATTCGCAGGGCAGGCGCATTACGATGAACAGGATCAGGCGTGGCATCTTCAGAATGTAACCAGCAGTGAGATCACAAAAGACAGCGTTAAGTCCAGCCATAATGACACTGAAATATGGCCTGCGATGGTAAGTACCGATCTGTTTAATGTGCTCAACCTGGAGCCTGAAGACATGTCGGCTACTGAGTTGTGGCAATACAGCCTGTACCTGGATGAAAACGAGCTGGAGTCCAATTCTTTCTGGCTGGCTTTCTGGGTGAAGTTATTTACACCATTGACCAGTGTGGGCATGCTGATGATAGCAGTGCCGCTTGTGCTGACTTCGAGTTCACGCACTGGTGGTACGGGCCGGCGCATACTGATAGGTGTAATGATCGGAGTCGCTTTTTACGTGCTCAATAGAGTCATTAACCAGATGGGTATCATCTACGGTATCACACCGGTATTGAGTGCGGGCCTGCCATCGTTATTGGTGATTGCGATATCCATGGCTTTGATCAAGAGGATAAGGTAGGTTATTTGCCTGGTCGAAGGTCGACGAGTACACAATTCGATGCAATATCGTGCCAGGTTCGTCTCTGTGGGCTAAATAAAGACCAGAAGAAACCAAGTCCCGCTGCTGACCACGAGATTACCGCTGTGATAAAGCGAATAAAAGCGAGCGGCCATGTGACAGGGTGTCCATTATTTTGCTGCAGCTTCATTTTCCATGTTTTCATTCCAAGAGTCTGGCCGCCGTGTGTCCAGAACCAGCCGTAAAAACAAAAACAGATTATTAAAAGACAGGTGACGTAGAAAGCATACAGGGGGTGTCCTGGCCCGATCGCCTTGCCCTGGTTGAATACCATGACAACAGATGTGGCAATAAATAACAGGGCCAGTAACAGAAAAAGATCGTAAATAATGGCCATCAGTCGTCTCACCAGTCCGACGTAATTAATGCTCTCATTCATAATTCTTCGATTCTCGAAAATCATGTTCCATTAGCGATTCCTGCTGCATATCCGGAGAACATAATGGCCTGCTTTGCACTATGCTCATTAGTATTAAGAATAATGAAAATACCGGAGGCCTGTATGAATAATTATAAAAGAATTTTATCAGTAGCTCTGCTGGCTGTCCTCCCTGGATCTGTTGCGGCCGTACCTTTTTCGTTTGAGGCAAGATCTCTGGGTATGGGTAATGTCAGGGTGGCAACAGCGGATATTGCAACTGCCCCGTTTGCCAATCCGGGCATGCTGTCATTTCAGCCAAGCCGTGAAGATTTTTCATTATTGCTCGGTGTCGGCGCATATCTCTATGATGGCGATGGCCTTGTGGACAAACTGGATGATTTCCAGACAGCTTATAGTAATGGGGAGGCTGGTGACCCTGGCGAAGCTTTAAGAGCGGTTGATATTGCACAGTCTATGTTGGGGGATGTTATTGCGCCAGAAGCAACACTGGCGTTCTCAACTGGCTTTTCCGGTGAGAAATGGGCGTTTGCATTAAGTGCTCGCTCAGATGCGATAGCTGCGGGTACTGTCATAACGACAGATCCGATCGATCCCGCTCAGTATGACATGGTGCTTGAAGGCGTACTAACATCAGAGCTTGGCGTGTCGTTGGCAAGAAATTTTCAGGTATTTGGTCAAAAACTGGCCGTTGGCATCAAGCCTAAATACGTCAAAGTTGATAATCTCTATGCAATAGAGTCAATCATTACTGTTGATACAGGGCTGGGTGATTTAATCGATAATTCCACGA
>CALLCZ010000091.1 GCA_937998645.1 uncultured Gammaproteobacteria bacterium | reverse complement strand
TAGATGCGGCCGTCTGCAGTGCTTTCGCCAAGTTTGATGCCAAGCTTGTTTTCAACATGGTCGACGATACTCTGCGAGCCCATCAGCATGCATGAAATATTGGTGCATACAGCAACGTTGTGACGCGCGACCGGCTTCAGTTCATACATCGAGTAGAAACTGGCCACTTCATAAACTTCTATTTCTGCAAGATCCAGGTACTCGGCAACCGATTGCATCAGTTCTTTTGTCAGAAAACCCTTGTTTTCATGCTGCACAATATTCAGCGCGCCCAGCAATGCGGATTTCTTTTGCTCTTGCGGGTAGCGCTTCAGCAAGACATCGATCTCCTCGCGCGCATGTGCTGATAATGTATTTTCTGTTTCTGTCATGGTGGTCATTTCTATCTATCAACCTCGCCGAACACGATATCCTGTGTTCCGATGATTGCCACGACATCAGATAACATGTGTCCACGGGTCATTTCATCCATGGCTGACAAGTGTGCAAAACCGGGAGCACGGATCTTCAGGCGGTAGGGTTTATTGGCGCCGTCAGATACCAGGTAGGTGCCAAACTCACCCTTGGGGTGCTCAACCGCAGCATAGGCTTCGCCTGCAGGCAAACAATAACCTTCGGTGAAAAGCTTGAAGTGGTGAATCAGCGATTCCATATCGGCTTTCATGCCTTCACGTGAAGGCGGTGTCACCTTGTTATCTTCGAGCATCACCGGGCCGGGATTTTCGCGCAGCCACTTGATGCATTGCTTGATAATTCTGTTCGACTGGCGGAATTCTTCCATACGCACCAGGTAGCGGTCATAGCTGTCACCGTTGGTGCCGACAGGGATGTCAAAGTCCATACGATCATACACTTCGTACGGCTGTTTCTTGCGCAGGTCCCATTCAAAACCTGAACCGCGCAGCATCGGGCCGGTAAAGCCAAGCTGCAAGGCGCGTTCGGGTGTAACGATGCCGATGTCTACAGTGCGCTGTTTCCAGATGCGGTTATCCGTCAACAGGGTTTCGTATTCGTCAACCAGGCCGGGGAAGCGGTCGGTGAAATCATCGAGGAAATCGAGCAGTGAACCTTCACGGTTTTCATTCATCCTGTTGACCGCGCTTTTACCGTGCCATTTTGATTCCTTGTACTTGGGCATGGTGTCGGGAAGATCGCGCGCAACGCCACCGGGACGATAATAGGTTGCGTGCAGCCTTGCACCGGAAACCGCCTCATAACAGTCCATTAAATCTTCGCGTTCACGGAAAGCATAGAGGAAGATCGTCATCGCACCGACGTCAAGACCGTGCGCACCAATCCACAGCAGGTGATTGAGGATGCGTGTAATTTCGTCGAACATGACGCGGATGTACTGTGCGCGCTCCGGCACTTCGATACCCAGCAGCTTTTCAATGGCGAGTACATAACCGTGCTCGTTACACATCATCGATACGTAATCGAGCCGATCCATGTAACCGATGGTCTGGTTATAAGGCTTGCCCTCGGCCAGCTTTTCTGTGGCACGGTGCAGCAGGCCGATGTGCGGGTCTGCACGCTGGATGACTTCGCCGTCCATTTCCAGGATCAGACGCAGTACGCCATGCGCTGCCGGATGCTGTGGACCAAAATTAAGCGTGTAGTTTTTAATTTCAGGCATCGTTGCTCTCCGCAGCAGAACCCTGTGCTGCTTCTGCCTCGCCGGCGCTGCTGCCATCATCGCGTATCACGCGAGGCACCAGTACGCGCGGGTCGATTGATACCGGTTCGTAAACAACGCGTTGCTGCAAGGGGTCGTAACGCATTTCCACGTGTCCCACCAGCGGGAAGTCCTTGCGGAACGGATGACCGACAAAACCGTAGTCGGTCAGAATACGGCGTAAATCCGGATGGCCTTCAAACATGATGCCGTACAGATCAAAGGCTTCACGTTCATACCAGTTGATTGAATTCCAGATAGTGATCAGCGATGGAATAATCGGCAGCTGGTCATTCCCGGCATAACACCGAACACGAACGCGCTGGTTGTTTGCCACTGACAACAGGTGATAGACGGCGGCAAAGCGTTTGCGGTCACTGACAAACCTGGGTGCATCACCGAATCTGAGACGTGCATTAACACCCGGCTCTACGCCGCGGCTGAAACCGGTTGAAGTTGTTTCATCGGTGGCCCATTCGCTGCTGCCGTATTCCGAATAATCAACACCGCAGGCATCGATCAGCTGTTCAAAGCCAAATTTCTGATTGTCACGAAGTTGCGTGCAGACATCAACAAGATCATCCGGCGCCACCTCGATGGTGACCTCACCATGGGCAACAACATTTGATTGCAGCTTTGCTGAAAATGCCTGCTGCAGATCATCAGATAGTTGTTGAACTCTGGACATCTCGAATCCTTTAACTGCGCGCTATGGTGTTGGTGCGTTTAATCTTGTTCTGCAGCTGAATGATGCCGTACACCAGCGCTTCTGCGGTTGGAGGGCAACCGGGAACATAGATATCAACGGGAACAATGCGGTCACAGCCACGCACCACGGAGTATGAATAATGATAGTAGCCGCCGCCATTGGCACAGGACCCCATGGAGATGACCCAGCGTGGTTCAGCCATCTGGTCGTACACCTTGCGCAAGGCCGGCGCCATTTTGTTACACAGTGTACCTGCAACGATCATCACATCAGATTGACGCGGGCTGCCGCGGAATACGCCGGCGCCAAAACGGTCGAGGTCATAACGCGAGGCTGCAGCATGCATCATCTCTACTGCACAGCAGGCCAGCCCGAAAGTCATCGGCCACAATGAACCGGTACGCGCCCAGTTGATCAGCTTGTCGGCTGAAGTGGTAACAAAGCCCTGCTGGAGTTTGCCTTCTATTCCCATTCCAGTGCTCCTTTTTTCCACTCATAAATAAAGCCGATGACAAGGATGCCGAGGAAAATACCCATGGCGACAATGCCGAACAGGCCTATTTCATCGAGCACGATTGCCCATGGAAACAGAAACGCAATTTCCAGGTCGAAAATAATAAACAGGATAGCCACGAGGTAATAGCGCACATCGAAGTTCATGCGCGCATCTTCGAATGCTTCGAAACCGCATTCGAAAGGAGAGTTCTTTGCACTGTCCGGACGATAAGGCGCCAGTAAGAAGCCCCCCATAAACATCGCGCCAACACCGACCAGCAGGCCGACTGCGATGAAGATCAATACCGGTAGATAATTTTCCAGCATTTACTTGCTCCACAGCTGCATAACGCAATGATGCAGCCGATATTTTAATTATTTGTTCAACCTTCCTAGAATGGTGCCGATGGCCGGAGTCGAACCGGCACGGCTTTCGCCACTACCCCCTCAAGATAGCGTGTCTACCAATTCCACCACATCGGCCGATATTTATCTTCTGCTCTCCCGAGTCCCTGTCGGGCCAGGACCATGTCCCGGATTTATTCTGTTGCGCTCGCCGGTGGCGGTGCATCGCTATCAGTTGATGATTCTTCACTGATCGCTGGCGGCACGTCACTTTCAACCGGCTCGTTGAATGGTAATGGCACAGTCTCATCAACGTCCTGCTTGAATTCCGGCATGGGTACCTCAACTTCAACCTGCTGGGCCTGCTCGATTTCATCGATCACTGTTTCTGGCCCTTCACGATGCGAAGCCATGTAGGCAAGCACCAGGCTATTGATAAAGAATGCCGTTGCGAGTATAGCCGTGGTCTTGCTCAGAAAATTGGATGAGCCGCTGGCGCCAAACACACTGCCCGCGCCTCCGCCTCCACCCAGAACCGCTCCGGCATTTGCACCGGCGCCTCTTTGCAGCAATACCAGCGAAATGATGCCCAGTGCAAGCACTACGTGTACTACTAGAAGAATAATATCCACGTTTGATTATCCAGCCGCATTAATAATGGCGAGGAAATCCTCGGCCTTGAGGGACGCACCGCCGATAAGTCCACCATCGATATCCGGCTGTGCGATCAAATCGGCTGCATTAGCCGGGTTCATGCTGCCACCGTAGAGAATGCGCAGGCTTTCAGCAATGCCGGCGTCATGCCCGGCTATCCTGTTGCGGATGAAGGCATGTACACCCTGCGCCTGGTCCGGTGTTGCGGTTTTGCCGGTGCCTATGGCCCATACCGGTTCGTAGGCGAGCACGGCATTGGCCAGCGAGGCCACACCGGACGTGTTGATAATGGCATCGATCTGGCGTGCAATCACGTCTTCGGTAATATTCTGTTCGCGCTCTTCCAGGGTTTCGCCAATGCAGAATATCGGCTTGAGATTGTTCTTCAGCGCCGCGGCATACTTGCTGGCGGCTACTTCATCGGTTTCACCGTACATGGCGCGGCGTTCCGAGTGCGCCAGTATGACATACTCGCAACCAATGTCTTTCAGCATCGGCCCCGAAATCTCACCGGTATAGGCGCCCACATCCTGGTCACACATGTTCTGCGCAGAAAGCGTGATCGCAGAATTGGCAATTTCTGCAGCAACAATCGGCAGGTACACAAACGGAGGACAGACAACTACTTCTGGGGACTGGCCATTGAGGCCCGCTTTGATTCCACTGACCAGATCACGCGCGCTATTACTGGTTCCATTCATCTTCCAGTTGCCCGCTACCATCTTTTGACGCATCACTTACTCCGCCGATTTTCAAAAGGGGCAAAGCATACCTGTCAGCACCGAATAAATCAATGACGATAATGGGTTATATCGGCAACCGGCCCGACAGCGAAGATATATAAAATCAGTCAGTTACGCCAGATTTGCCTCTAGATGGCTTCAGCAGACCTGATTTTAATGACAATAGGGGATCAATGGTCCGAATAATGGCGTGGTAAATAGTCAGATCTTCACAAACGCAGAGGTCGCAGAGACACAAAGTACACAGAGGTTTCTGTTATCTGCAGGAGCCTGTAAATCTCTCTGCGTCCTCTGCGCCTCTGCGGCCTTTGCGTTTCTTCCAGGGATGCCTGAACGTTAGACCGACGCCACCGTATCCGCGATGTTCTTCGTGAGCTTTTGTACCAATGCCGCGTTACTGCCTTCTACCATGACTCTGATCAGGGGCTCTGTTCCAGACGGCCTCAGCAGAACCCGGCCTTTGCCGTTCAACTCTTCTTCGGCCTTCAAAACGGCATTTGCAACCTGTTCCGACGACATCGGATCAGCATCGGGTGACAGCGGCACATTGATCATTTGCATCGGCATCTTGCTCATGCCGGACTTGGCCTGATGCAGTGTCTGACCACTTTCAGACAGATAGGCCATGACCTGCAGTGCTGATACGATACCGTCACCGGTGGTGGTACGGTCCATGCAGATGATGTGTCCTGATGATTCACCACCCAGGTCCCAGCCTTTTTGCTTCATTAATTCAAGCACATAGCGGTCGCCCACGGCAGCGCGCTCAAACTCCAGCCCAAGCTCTTTTATCGCCAGCTCGAGCCCCAGGTTACTCATTTGCGTGCCAACGACACCATCGATGGGCACTCCGGACTGTTTCCGTGAAAGCGCGATGATATAAAGCAGCTCATCGCCATCGACCACCTCACCCTCGCTGTCGATCATGATGACGCGGTCGCCATCACCGTCAAAAGCGATTCCCAGGTCAGCCTGTTCCTGCACCACCCTCTTGCTCAGCGCTTCGGGCTCGGTTGAACCACTTCCAGCATTAATATTCAGACCATTCGGCTCTGCGCCCGTGATAATGACTTGTGCACCAAGCTCGGTAAAAACGTGGGGCGCAATATGATAGGTGGCGCCGTTTGCGCAATCGAGCACGACCTTGAGGCCGTTAAAATGGGTCGTGATCGGAATCGTGGCCTTGCAGGCTTCAACGTATCGCCCCTGCGCGTCATGCACACGTGCGGCCTTGCCCAGTTCTGCCGAATCCACCGTTTCCATGGGTTGATCAAACATGGCCTCGATGGCTTCTTCGATCTCATCCGGCAGCTTGGTGCCTTCTGCCGAGAAAAATTTCAGGCCATTGTCGTAGAAAGGATTGTGTGATGCGCTGATCACGATACCGGCTGAAGCGTGCAGTGTGCGTGTAAGGTAGGCAATGCCCGGCGTTGGCATCGGCCCCAGCAGGCGGACATCGACGCCTGCAGCAGATAAGCCCGCTTCCAGAGCAGACTCGAGCATGTAGCCTGAAATACGTGTGTCCTTGCCGATCACAACCAGCTTGGTGCCGTTGCCGGCAAATACCCGACCCGCGGCCCAGCCCAGCTTGAGCACCTGGTCAGCCGTCATCATGCCCTCACCGACCTTGCCGCGAATACCGTCTGTACCAAAATATTTTCTTGCCATCGAACTACCTGTTAACTGTGTTGAAGCGCATCACATACCGCCAGCGCATCTCTCGTTGGCGCCACATCGTGCACCCTGAACAGACGCGCTCCTTTCTGGTATGCGATGACCGCTGCGGCGATGCCGGCATAAAGCCGTTCGTTTACCGGTTTGTCGAGTATTGCGCCCAGCATGCTCTTGCGCGAAATACCGACCAGTACCGGTAATTCTAGACCAGAAATTGATTCCAGGCGGTTTAGCAGGTCCAGATTATGTCGCAGGGTTTTGCCAAAGCCAAATCCCGGATCGATCACGATGTTGCTGCGGTCAATTCCGGCGTCAGCACATGCAAGGTAACGCTGTCGCAGAAAATCGGTAACATCCTGCACGACATCATCATACTTTGGGTCCTGCTGCATGGTCCTCGGCTCGCCCTGCATGTGCATCAGGCACACCGGAACGTTCAGCCCGGCACAGGCTTCCAGCGCCCCCTCCGCCTGCAGCGCATTGACATCATTGACCATATTCGCGCCCTCACCCACTGCAGCACGCATAACTTCCGGCTTGCTGGTGTCAATGGAAATCGGCAGGCTGGTTTGCTGCCTGATCGCACGAATCACCGGGATCACCCGCTCAAGTTCTTCATCAACAGTGACCGAAGCCGCACCGGGGCGTGTCGATTCACCACCAATATCAATGATATCCGCACCCTCTTCCTGCATCCGCAGCGCATGCTCGACAGCCCGCTCGACTCTATCAAAGCGCCCGCCATCGGAAAATGAATCGGGCGTGACATTCAGAATCCCCATCACGATCGCACGTGACAGGTCGAACTGCTTATCGCCTATATTGAGATGTTGAGTCATGAGATTCGTTAAACGCAAAGACGCAGAGGCGCCGAGAGCGCAAAGGAAAAATCAAATAGTGGTTGTCGTGTCAGATACACAGAATAAACCTTAAACAACTTTGCGTCCTTTGCGCCTTTGCGTTGAAATAAAACTGCCTGGTGAAAAAAAGCCGCGTGGTGCGCGGCTTTGGGGTTTAGTGCTCGCTTGCCGGTCCGCCGATGGGACCATCGGCCTTGGATTCCCGGGTACCGGGGCCACCGCCTGAATCTTTTGGCGAAGTTCCGGTGTCTGTCCAGTCTTCGGGTGGAGGCGGTTCCTTGCCTTCCATCAAGGCATCGATCTGTGCGGTGTCGATGGTTTCATACTTCATCAGTGCATCTGCCATCATATGAAGGATGTTGGTGTTTTCCTTGAGGATGGTTTCAGCACGTTCATAATTGCGATCAATGAAGTTACGCACCTCTTCATCGATGATACGAGCTGTATCATCACCGACGTTCTTGTGCTGGGTCACTGAACGACCAAGGAAAATTTCGCCTTCGTCTTCTGAGTAAGACAGCGGACCGAGTCGTTCAGACAGCCCCCATTTTGTCACCATGCTGCGGGCAATCTCTGTTGCACGCTCGATGTCGTTGGATGCACCGGTGGTGACACTGTCAGCACCAAAAATCAGCTCCTCTGCAATACGGCCGCCGAACAGGCTCGAGATCTGGCTTTCCAGTCGTTTCTTGGTGAAGCTGTAGCGGTCATCTTCGGGCAGGAACATGGTTACACCCAGCGCCCTGCCACGCGGAATAATGCTGACCTTGTAGACAGGATCGTGTTCTGGCACAAGGCGGCCGACAATCGCATGACCCGCTTCATGATAAGCCGTCAGCTTCTTGTCTTCTTCAGACATCACCATGGAGCGGCGCTCGGCACCCATCATGATCTTGTCCTTGGCGCGTTCGAAGTGCGACATGTTGACGACTTTACAGCTCTCGCGGGCAGCAAACAGCGCAGCCTCGTTCACCAGGTTGGCAAGATCAGCGCCGGAAAAACCGGGCGTGCCGCGCGCAATAATCGATGCATCAACATTGTCATCTTTTGGCACTTTGCGCATGTGCACTTTAAGGATCTGCTCACGGCCACGTATATCCGGCAGCGGCACGACAACCTGGCGGTCAAAGCGACCCGGGCGAAGCAATGCCGGATCGAGCACATCGGGACGGTTGGTTGCAGCCATGACGATAACGCCTTCATTGCCTTCAAAGCCGTCCATTTCAACCAGTAACTGGTTCAGTGTCTGCTCACGCTCGTCGTGCCCACCACCAAGGCCTGCGCCACGATGACGGCCAACAGCATCGATCTCGTCGATGAAAATGATACAGGGTGCGTGTTTCTTTGCGGTTTCAAACATATCTCGTACACGCGAGGCGCCAACGCCGACGAACATTTCGACGAAGTCAGAACCCGAGATGGTAAAGAACGGCACCTTGGCTTCACCGGCAATGGCTTTCGCCAGCAGGGTTTTACCGGTACCCGGTGCACCCACCATCAGGATACCGCTGGGAATACGACCGCCCAGTTTCTGGAACTTGCCCGGATCACGCAGAAAATCGACCAGCTCGGCCACTTCGGCCTTGGCTTCTTCAGCACCGGCGACATCTTCAAAGGTCACGTTAACCTGGTCTTCGCCGAGCATGCGTGCCTTGCTCTTGCCGAATGACATCGCACCACGACCGCCTGCACCACCCTGCATCTGGCGCATGAAGAATATCCAGATGCCAATCAGCAGCAGGAACGGGAACCATGAAATGAAAATCTGCATCAGTACGGACTGGCCTTCCGGTGGAACGCCCTTGATTTCAACGCCGTGCTCGAGAAGATCACCGACCAGCGCCCGGTTATCGGTTTCCGGGCTGTAGGTAGAAAACATATTGCCGTTACCAAGCTTGCCCTTGATATCACGGCCATCGATGGTCACCTGGGACACCTCACCCGATTTCACCATCTGGATAAAAGTGGAGTACGACAACGGCGCCTGGGCAGTGCTCTGTTTGCTGAAGTTACTGAAAACCGAGAGCAGGATGACTGCGATCACTGCCCACAGAAGAATATTTTTTGCGACGTCGTTCAATTTAACACTCCGGGTGTCTATTTTCGGTCAATTCTAATTAATGACTGCATC
>CALLCZ010000090.1 GCA_937998645.1 uncultured Gammaproteobacteria bacterium | reverse complement strand
CTGCGGTCAATATTCAGACCATGGTGTTCGGCAACATGTGTGATGACTGCGCGACAGGCGTTGGCTTTACCCGCAATCCCGCTACCGGCGAGAACGTCATGTTCGGCGAGTTCCTGGTCAACGCCCAGGGCGAGGACGTGGTTGCAGGTATTCGTACACCCAAGCCGGTGCATGAACTTGAACAGGTCATGCCTGAGATGTACAGGCAGCTGGTTGCCCTGCGCGACCGCCTGGAAAACCACTACCGCGAAGTTCAGGATTACGAATACACCATCGAAAAAGGCGTTCTTTACTGCCTGCAAACCCGCAACGGCAAAATGAATGCAACCGCGCGTGTGCGCACCTCGGTGGAGATGGTCAAGGAAGAGCCGATCAGCCGCAAAGAGGCGATCATGCGGGTTGATCCGGAAGAACTTGACCAGGTTCTGCATCCGATGCTTGATCCTGATTACAAGTCACCCCCTATTTCACAGGGCCTGCCGGCATCACCGGGTGCGGCCTCGGGTCATATCGTATTCGATGCAGACCAGGCAGAATTAGCGAAGAAGGAAGGTGAAAAGGTTATCCTGGTGCGCGAAGAAACCAAGCCCGAAGATATCCATGGCTTCTTTGCTGCCGAAGGCGTACTCACCAGCCGAGGCGGTAAAACGTCACATGCCGCTGTTGTTGCACGTGGCATGGGCAAGCCCTGCGTCGCCGGCGCCGAAGGCATCAAGGTCGATGTCGAAAAACACATTGCAGTAGTTGGCGATACTGTATTACACGAAGGCGACATCATCACCATCGATGGCGGTAACGGTAATGTTTTTCTCGGTGAAATCCCCACGGTACCGCCCAAATTCTCCGATGACCTGCGCACTCTGCTGAGCTGGGCCGATGAATATTCACGCCTCAAGATCATGACCAATGCCGATACCATTGATGCAGCCACCAAGGCCTCCGATTATGGTGCCATGGGCATTGGCCTGTGCCGCACAGAACGCATGTTCAATGCACAGGACAGGCTACCGATAGTGATCGACATGATCATTGCAGCTGACAAGGAGGCACGCCAGGTAGCGCTCGACCGCCTGCGGCCGATACAGCGTGGTGACTTCAAGGAAATCCTCAAGATCATGGCGCCCAAGCCGGTGACCATTCGCCTGCTGGATCCGCCGATTCATGAGTTCCTGCCCAACGAGAAGCAGCTCGAACAGGAAATTGAACGCCTGGAGCATTTGCGTGACACGGTTGAAGGTGTCAACGACCTGATGAACAGCATGCACCTGCTCAGACGCCAGGCGGATGTCAAGGAGCTGCCAAAACCGTTCGCGCCAGGCGGGCGTGAGCTGGTCGACTCAGCCATCGCCAGGAAAACGCAAATGCTGCACAAGGTACGTGAACTGTTCGAGGTCAACCCGATGCTTGGCCACCGTGGTGTCCGCCTCGGTATTACCTACCCTGAAATTTACGCCATGCAGATTCGTGCTGTACTCGAAGCTGCAGCCGAGTGTGGCAAGGAAGGATTCGATGTACGTCCCGAAATCATGGTGCCTCAAGTGTGTACAGGCCAGGAACTGGTCTGGGTGAAAGAGATCGTCGACCGGGTTCGTGCTGAAGTCGAAGCCGAATACGAGGTACAGCTGAAATTCAAATTCGGCACCATGGTCGAAGTCGTGCGCGCCTGCATGCGTGCCGGCAGGCTGGCTGAAATTGCCGAGTTCTTCTCCTTCGGCACCAACGACCTGACACAGGCCAGTTTTTCGTTCTCACGCGAAGATGCGGAAAACAAGTTCCTGCCCTTGTATGAAGAAGCCAACATCCTGCAGCACAATCCGTTCGAGGTGCTGGATGTGAAAGGTGTCGGCAGGCTGATGGAGATCACGGTCGAGTGGGGTCGCAAAACCAATCCCGATCTGAAAGTCGGCATCTGCGGTGAGCAGGGCGGCCACCCTGAATCCATTCGCTTCTGTCATCATATCGGCCTGAGTTACGTTTCCTGCTCGCCTCACCGTGTACCGATCGCCAGGATTGCAGCCGCACAGGCCAAGATCACTGAAGATGAATATATCGTCGAACAGGGATTGAAACAGGAAAACAGATCTCTTTAGAAAGGCAACGAATATTTAATGATGTGATTGATGCAGGTTGGATTAGCGCAGCGTACTCAATTCGGTTGGACCGAATTTGAACAGCCGTACGCTGGCCCGCAGGGCAGAATACATGGATGTATTCTGTAATCCGACATTATTCCAAGATCAAATTGATGTCGGGTTACAGCAAAAAGCGCCTGACCCAACCTGCACAGACCACTAAAGAACAAACGCAGGCCAGCATACCCAAAGGTTGCTGGCACTTCGTCGGGCCAAGCTAACATAAAGCAAATCAGACAATTTATATGATCATAATAATCAATATGTTAGAATATATACTTAATTCCGGTTCTATTATTGAAAATTTAACTGATGGTGATCAGGGACATCATTGAATTCTCCACGAACACTAATGAACAACTTGCTAACCGAGGCAGCCTGAAATGACCAATATCGAATCACTACTCGGAGCCGAAGCCGAAAGTTTGCTCGGCTACAGGGCGACTGCTATTCCAAAAGACGACCTGCATCTGCCCGGCAGTGATTTTGTCGAACGCGTGATGATGAACAGCGACCGTTCACCCGCGGTGCTGCGCAACTGGCAGGCAATGACGGGTCATGGACGTCTGGCCAACACCGGTTATGTTTCATTCCTGCCGGTTGACCAGGGTGTTGAACATTCGGCAGGCGCCTCTTTCGCACCCAATCCGGCGTTTTTCGATCCGGCAAATATTTGCGAACTCGCCATCGAAGCCGGTTGCAACGGTGTTGCATCTACCATGGGTGTACTCGGCAGCGTGGCGCGCAGGTACGCACACAGAATTCCATTCATTGTAAAGATCAATCACAACGAACTGCTGACCTACCCTAACCACTACGACCAGACGCTGTTCGCCAGTGTCGACCAGGCCTTTGATATGGGTGCGGTGGCTGTCGGCGCAACTGTTTATTACGGTTCACCCGAAGCCCGCCGCCAGATCGAGGAAATCAGCGAAGCCTTTGCACATGCACACGAACTCGGCATGGTCACTGTTCTGTGGGCATATTTGCGCAACAATGCCTTCAAGATCGATGGCATCGATTATCACACCTCGGCTGATTTGAGCGGCCAGGCGAATCATCTTGCTGCTACCATCGGTGCAGATATCATCAAGCAAAAACAGGCCACCAACAATGGAGGCTACAAGGCGGTTGATTTTGGCAAGACTCATCCCCTGGTGTACGACAAATTGACGACCGACCATCCGATTGATCTTACCCGTTATCAGGTTGCCAACTGCTACATGGGCCGTGTCGGCATGATCAACTCGGGCGGAGCTTCAGGTGAGAACGATCTCGCCCAGGCAGTGCGCACAGCAGTGATCAATAAACGTGCGGGCGGCATGGGCCTGATTTCGGGACGCAAGGCGTTTCAGAAACCGATGAAAGACGGTATTGAACTACTGCAGGCAATCCAGGATGTTTATTTGTCGCAAGATGTAACGGTAGCCTGAATGAATAATTAAGGGAACTCTGATTAATTCCGTTCGCCCTGAGCTTGTCGAAGGGCATGGTGAGTAACATTATGATATTGCGGAATTACTGACAGATGGTTCGACACGGCTCTCCTGAGTCTATCGAAGGGCTCACCATGAACGGTCGTGTTAAGCAGGGTTTCCTTAATTAACAATGTTATTGAGCGCTGCGATAATACAACCTGCGTAACGGCCAAATGAAGCAAATTATAATAATTAAAAGTCTAATATAATCAATATTTTAATGGATATACTTAATGAGAAGCTCTAAAGTCGAGAACCTGGGTAACAGTCAGGACGTGTCTTCGTCGGATGCCGCGGGCACCGTGAAAACATCTGTACGTGCGAAAAACAACGAAGTAATAAAAGCCGTCAAATACCCTGGTATCGAGACCGTGATACACGGTAACGGCGCGGTTGCCCATGTGATGGGACACGTCTGCGGCGGCGTGATTGGTTACCCCATTACGCCATCTACAGAGATCTCGGAGATGTTCGAGGCCTTTCGCGCCAGGGGCGGCTGCAATGTCTGGGGCAAGCACCCGTTCTTTTTCGAGCCCGAGGGCGAGCACTCGGCACAGAGCGGCGCCATGGGGGCGACGCTGACCGGCGGTCGTTTCATCTCCAATGCCTCTTCCAGCCAGGGTATTCTTTACGGCCTCGAATCTCACTATGTCACCGTGGGGAAGAAAGTCGGTGGCTTCGTGTTGCAGGTGGCCGCGCGCGCGGTATCCAAACACTCGCTGAACGTCATGGCGGGTCATGATGATGTCTATGCCCTGCTCCCTTCCGGTTATACCATTCTGTTCGGCAGCAATCCGCAGGAAGCAGCTGACCTGGCCGCTATCGCTTATCGTGTCAGTTCACTGTCGATGGTACCGGTGACCAATGCGATGGACGGTTTTGCAACCAGTCACATGCAATGCGAAACCCTGCTGCCAGAGCCTGAACTTTTAAAAGAATTTCTCGGTGACCCGGCCGGCCGGATCAAAGCGCCGACCGTCGCCCAGGAGATGCTGTACGGCGCCAAGGGCCGCGTGTATCAGATGCAACAGTACCTGACCCGGCACAGCGGCGACATCCTGCACGACAACCTGCTGGCCCTGGGCGACTTCCTCGAAAACCGCCGTGATGAGATCGAGGCGGATAACGCGGGGGAACTGCTGCAGGAAACGCTCGCGTGGATGCCCGAAGAGTTGCAGGGTCAGTGGCGCCGTCAGTGGCTCAATGCCTGGGAGAAAGGCACGCGTCAACTGGTGCCCGCGATGGTTGATGTCAACAACCCGGGGCTCACCGGTGGTGTACAGAACCAGCCTGATTTCCAGGCCGGCCTGGTCGATCACAGGACGCATTTCGTTAATGATATTCCACGCTTTGTCCGCCAGGCCATGGACGAGTACGGCGAATTGACTGGCCGTCTCTACAACCCGGTACAGACATTCATGGCCGATGACGCCGAACATGTGATTGTCGGCCTGGGCTCCGTCACCGATGATGCCGAGGCCGCTGCTACCTACCTGCGAAACCAGGGCAAGAAGGTCGGTGTAGTCTCGATCAAACTGCTTCAGCCCTTCCCTGAAGGTGAGCTCGTGGCTGCACTGGATGGCAAGAAAGCCGTTACCGTGCTCGAACGCTCGGAAGTCACCGCACTCACCAACATGGTTACCCAGTCGCTGTTCAAGGCGCGCGAGAACGGTGACCTGATTCGTCACCAGGGCATTCCACCGATCAACAGCCTGCCCAAGATCAGCACCGGGATTTTTGGCATAGGCGGTCATGATCTACAGCCTCGCCACATGGTTGCAGCCTACAAAAATATGGAAAGCACGCTCAACGTGCCATTCTTCTACCTGGGCTCACAGTTCTTCGAAAAGAATCCCACACCACGCAATGCCGAATTACAGAAGCGCCTGAAGCAGGCCTATCCTGAAACCGAGTTCATGGCATTCGAGACCCACGAGAATCCCTCGCTGCTGCCGGATGATGCGTTCCGTATCCGCTTCCATTCGGTCGGTGGCTACGGCACCATCGCCACTGGCAAGCTGTTGACTGATATTCTTGCCGGCGTGCTCGGGCTGCATTCGAAGTCCGCACCCAAATACGGTTCGGAAAAAAGCGGCGCCCCGACCAACTTTTATATCACGCTGAGTCCCGAGCCGATCAAGATCACCAACGCGGAACTGGAAGACGTCGAGATCGTTGTCTCCCCCGACCACAGGGTGTTCAGCCATGCCAACCCGTTACTCGGTCTCGGCGAAAACGGCACCCTGATCATGCAGTCTCGCCACACCCCGCTGGAGGTATGGAAGGAACTACCGGCCTACGCTCGCAAGATCATTCGCGAGAAAAGTATCAACCTCTATATCGTCGATGCCTTCGGTGTCGCAAAGAAACACGCACCGGCTCCTGAACTCGAAATCCGTATGATGGGAATCGCGTTCATCGGTGCAATCTGCGGACACGTGGACCGTATCGTCGCGGGCGGATCACAGCAGTCGATCCTGGAAAAAGTCGAACAGCAGGTCACGAAAAAGTTCGGCGCCAAAGGCCGCGCTATAGTTGACAGCAACATGAAGGTTGTCAGGGAAGGACTGGATGCGACCAGCAAGATCGATTACAGCACCGAAGAATTCAAGAACGCAGAAAAGCTGGTGCCGGTATCAAGCGGCCCCGGCGTCGAAATCTCCGCCGCAATGGCCAAAGCCAGTGGCAACACCCTGAGCAACGGGCTTTTCGATCAAACTTATTATAACGATACGCTCGCCGATCGTATCAAGGACGGCAGCATTGGTGAGGCGCCGGTAATGCCTGGCACGGGCATGTTCATGCCGGTGGCGAGTGCCGCCTGGAAGAACAAGGGTCTGTTCAAACTCGAGGTGCCGCAGTACAGCGCCCATCTCTGCACCGGCTGCATGGAGTGTGCAGTCGTATGTCCGGATGCCGCCATTCCCAATACAGTGCATGACATCCATGATTTGCTGTTGACAGCGATTGGCAAGCTGGATCTGACCGACCAGCACAGGGCGGAAATGTCCAGCCAGGTTTTTCCATTGACCAAAACCATACGCGACGTTTACCGCAAGCTGCCGAGCAAGGACCCGAAAACGTTCAGTGAAATCGTTGCCGAGTCCATCACCAGCCTGAACATCGACAATGCCAGCCTGAAACGCGATTTTGACAGCATGGTTGAAGTCCTGGAATGCTTCCCGGTCGTCAAGACCCGTCCGTTCTTCGATGCCATGGAGAAACATGCACCCGGAACCGGCGGCCTTTACTCTGCCAACATCGACCCGTGGAAATGCAGCGGCTGTCTTGAATGCGTTGACGTGTGTGGACCGGGTGCGCTCAGTGCCCGGCAACATAACAGCCAGGCGCAGGCCGAGTTGCAGCGCAACTTCGAATTTCTCAGTCGCATGCCAAACACCGCGACGCGTTTTACCGAGAATGCGATTCAACCCGGTGGCGACAGCAAGCGACTGATACTCGATCACGACAATTACTATGCGATGACCGGCGGCCACGGCGCCTGCCGCGGCTGCGGTGAAGTCACGGCGATCCGCCTGCTGTCCGCGACCAACAGGGCCATCCACGAACAGCGGCGCAAGACCCACATCACAGAACTGGAACAATTGATTGCCAGCCTCCAGGCAAAACTGCCAACAGTGCAGCCGGATGAGAATGACCCGGACCGCCTGCAGCGCATGCAAAACACCATCAGCACGCTTGAGAAACGACTTTATAATTTCGAGAGCGGTCCCACGGGCAATGGTCCGTCAGGCGCAGCCTTTGCCAACGCCACCGGCTGTAGCAGCGTGTATGCCTCGACCTTCCCGGGCAACCCCTACAAGACCCCCTGGGTTAACAGCCTGTTTCAGGACACCCCGGCTGTAGCCAAGGGCATCTTTGAAGGCTTCTGCGCTACAGCTGTCGATGATTTCACAGCCCTGCGCACCGCCAGGCTCGACCTGGAAGACCACTACGATCCTGCGTTTCACGACAGCCGGTTCAGATGTTTCAACTGGCATCATTTTTCCGAGGATGAACGCGCCCTGCTCCCGGCTGTGATCAGCATGGGTGGCGATGGCGCTACTTACGATATCGGCTTCGGCGCACTGTCACGCGTACTGGTCTCGGAAACGCCGATCAAGATCGTGGTGCTCAATACCGGTGCTTATTCCAACACCGGTGGCCAGACCTCGACTGCGAGCTATACCGCACAGGATTCAGACCTGACCCGTTTCGGCGGCGCTCACAGCGGCAAGCACGAGGACCGCAAGGAACTGGGCCTGATCGCCGCCTTCCACCCGAAGGTGCTGGTGATCCAGACCAACGCGGCGATGCAAAGCCACTTCATGAAAAACGTGATGGACTTCCTCACTTACAACGAGTCTCCTGCGGTATTCGATACCTACACCACCTGCCAGCCTGAACACGGCATTGCCGACGATGCCGGCGCGCGCCGTGCCATCCTCGCAGTAGAGAGCCGGTTGAGCCCGGTATTCGTTCACGACCCCAGACGTGGTGATACCCTGGCCGAACGCTTCTCCCTGGAGGGTAACCCGGAGATCGGCAAGGACTGGATTACCACAACCCTTGAATACGTCGATGACCTGGGCAATCCCCACTTGATGGAGATACCTTTCACTGTGGCGGATTTTGCGTTGCACGAGGGCCGTTTCAAGAAGCATTTCCGTCCGATCAAGGAAGAAGGCGAACCGGTACCAATCCATGAATACATCGACCTCAGCAAGAACGATCGCTACGGCAAGCTCCCGTTTATCTGGTCTACGACCAGGGACGGCAAGCTGATCAAGCTAACCATGTCAAACAGCATGGTCGAACTCACCGAGGAACGCCGGCGCAACTGGCGCATGCTGGAGTACCTGGGTGGTCTTCACATCGACCGCATGTCAGACAGTCATCAGCAGGAACTCGAGCAGTGGCAGCAGAAATACCAGCAGTCCAATATTGCACGGGAAAACTCGATTGATTCCATCGCCAGAGGCATGGCCGAACTGGCCGCCGCATCCGGTGCACCCGCCACGCCGATGGAAAAGACCATACCGGTTTCAGTCGAGAGCGCCGCGCAAACGGCTGGACAGACACCATCGCTGGAGCAGGCTGCTCAGGCCGGAGGCGCACTGGTGGAAATCACCGAGGAGGATTTGCCCAAATGCACCAACTGCAAGACCTGCTACCAGGATGTTGCCGAATTATTTGAAAGGACAAAGATCGTGGTCGATGGCGCAACCAAGGAAGTGAGCCGGGTAATACCGGGCATCTTCGACAAAATCGAAATTACCGATGAACTGGTGCAACGTGCATCCCGGGTCGCCGATGACTGCGACGCGGAAATCATTCGCTTTCATCCGCCTGCATAAACGCAACGACAGCAGACTATGAACAGTAAAACCAGAGATCAAGAGGCAACAGCATGTCGCAACACATAGACAATTCATCCCAGGCACAGGAGAGTGATAGCAGTCGCGAATGCGGCTATCAGCATGTCGATGTGGAACGTTACTACCAGGCCAGCCTGGAGATCGAGAGCAACCGGCACCATATCGAGGATGCCAGGGAAGAGATTACGGAGCTGCAACACACCGAGGCCGTCGAGCTGTTCAAGAAACAGGTCGCGCTGCTGCAGAAACGCCTGGTCAATGATCCGAAGTTTTTTCAGCAGACATTCATCACCGAGGGTATCAACGCAATCGCCTGGGAATTCCAGCAGGATCAGCTGAATGCGGAGTTCACCCGAACGCTGTGGGAGCTGATGCTCAAAAACGACGACATGAGCACCCTGCTGCTGCGCTTCCTGTGGAACATTCCGCTTAAGTTCAAACGTAAATTCATCCGCGCGATCGACACCCACCTCAGGCAGCGTTATCCGATGTTCGAGGGACTTTCCAATGGCTGGCCCGGTGCGAACAATATCCCGCCCTACATCAGGCCGCCGCATGAACGCGCTGATGACTTCGACCTGGTGAACCAGGGTTACATGGGCTACATGGGCCTGGGCTACAGTTTTCGTGAAGTCGAGCTGCTGGTCTGGCTCGAGGTGTTGCGCGACAAGCAGTGCGACGACAGGCCCTGCGAACTGGGACTGCCAAAGATGGACGGCGGTGAAAACGAAGGCGGCTGCCCGGTCAAGATCCACATCCCGGAGATGATTCACCTGATGGGCGAAGGCAAGTTCAAACAGGCCTTCCAGCTGATCAAGGAAGCCAATCCCCTGCCCAATGTGACCGGTCGGGTCTGCCCCCAGGAAATCCAGTGCCAGGGCGTCTGCACCCATAACGAACGACCCATCGAGATCGGCCAGCTGGAGTGGTATTTGCCGCAGAGTGAGAAAGTACTCAATGCGCAGGCCAACTTCGACATCAAGGATTTCGCCAACCCCTGGGCAAAGGCGGAAAAACCGCCTATCGCCGTGGTCGGTTCAGGCCCGGCCGGTTTGATTAATGCCTACCTGCTGTCGAAGGAAGGCTACCCGGTCACTGTGTTCGAGGCCTTCCACGAACTCGGCGGCGTGCTACGCTACGGCATACCCGAGTTCCGCCTGCCCAACGATCTGATCGACGATGTCGTGATGAAGATCAACCAGATGGGCGGCAAGTTCGTCACCAACTTTATCGTCGGTAAAACCGCGACCCTGGAAGCACTGAAACGCGCCGGCTTCTGGAAGGTGTTCATCGGCACCGGCGCAGGCCTGCCACGCTTCATGAACATTCCGGGCGAACACATGAACGGCATCCTGTCGGCCAATGAGTTCCTGACCCGTGTCAACCTGATGAAGGCGCATAAAGAAGACTACGAAACACCGTTGCCGGAAACACGTGGCAAGCATGTGATCGTCATCGGCGGTGGCAACACCGCGATGGATGCTGCGCGTACAGCGCGTCGCCTGGGCGGCAAGGTCAGCATCGTCTACCGTCGCACCCGGGATGAAATGCCGGCGCGTATCGAAGAACTGCACCACGCGCTGGAAGAGGACATCGAGCTCAAGGTCCTGCGCTCACCGCGCGAATTCGTCGGCAGCGACAAGAAACAGTTCGTCACCCATGCGCTCCTCGATGTGATGGAACTGGGTGAACCGGATGCATCGGGACGTCGGCGTCCGATTGCCACCGGTGAAACCGAGGAAATACCCGTTGACCTCGTGATCATGGCACTGGGCAATGCCTCCAATCCGATCGTCAAGGACGCGGAACCGGGACTCAAGACCAGCAAGTGGGGCACCATCGAAGTCAAGGCCGGCTCGCAGGAAACATCGATAGACGACGTTTATACCGGCGGTGATGCCAACCGCGGCGGTTCAACCGCGATCAAGGCTGCCGGTGACGGCCAGGCTGCAGCGCGCGAGATTGCCGGTAATATTCCTTTTACCGAGAGCGAGATCAAATCCCTGGTGGCCAGCGCGGAACGCTATACCGAAAAAGGCCAGGCGCCACAGAAAATTCTGCAGAAGATCGAGCTGGCGGAAGGTATCGTCGAATTCGTGGTCTACTCGCCGTTGATCGCGAAGTCGGCGCGCGCCGGTCAGTTCGTACGTGTGCTGGCATGGGACAAGGGCGAGCTGATCCCGCTGACCCTGGCGGACTGGGACGCAGAGCAAGGCACCATCGACCTCGTCGTGCAAGGCCTTGGCAGCAGCTCGATGATGATCAACCAGATGTCGGAGGGCGATGACTTCGCCGGCATCGCCGGTCCACTTGGCCTGCCCAGCCAGCTGCACCGTTACGATAATGGCGAGACCGTGGTGTTCACCGCCGGTGGTGTCGGACTGCCACCGGTGTATCCGATCATGCGCGAACACCTGCGCATGGGCAATCACGTCACCCTGATTTCGGGCTTCCGCACAAAGGACCTGATGTTCTGGGCGGAACCCGATCAACGCATCGGTTTGCTTCAGGCCGAGTACCCCGATCTCCTCGATGTTATCTATACCACCAATGACGGCAGCTTCGGCATCAATGGTTTTGTCACCGGCCCGCTGGAGGAAATGCTGGAGAGTATGAAAGCAGGCACAGGACGTCCCGTTGGCGAAGTAGTCACCATCGGTCCACCGCTGATGATGCACGCCGTCAGCGACCTCACCATGCCTTACGGTGTAAAAACGGTGGCCAGTCTGAACTCCATCATGGTGGATGCCACCGGCATGTGCGGCGCCTGCATGGTGCCGGTAACGATCGACGGCAAGATGGTACGCAAGCATGCCTGT
This sequence comes from uncultured Gammaproteobacteria bacterium, assembly GCA_937998645.1. Lineage (GTDB taxonomy): Bacteria > Pseudomonadota > Gammaproteobacteria > SZUA-229 > SZUA-229 > JABDQW01. The sequence goes on along the minus strand of CALLCZ010000090.1, from coordinate 24,679 downwards.
ATCGACGGCCCCGAGCTGGACTCGCATATCATCGACTGGGACAAGTTTTTGCCGAGGTTCCTGCAGTTCAGCAAGCAGGAAGACGAGAACAAGTCCAGGCACGGTTTCAGCTAAAGCTGAAACAGGGGCAAGGGACGAGTAACGAGTGGCGAGGAATACACGTGATTCGTAGGCCGGCATTACCGAAGCGTTGCCGGCGGTCCGAATCTATATAAAAACATTATTTCACCGCAGAGGCGCGGAGACGCAGAGGTTGATTGTGGTTTGCACGTAGGAGCGGCTTTAGCCGCGAATTCTATTTCGTATAACCGGGCAGATGTTCGCAGCTAAAGCCGCTCCTACAATAAAAAACTCTGCGTCTCCGCGCCTCTGCGGTTAATCACAGGTTTGAGATAACGATATCTTTATGGCGTTTCCAGCCATTCCTTTCGAATCCTGTCGCGGTTCAGCCTGAACCACTGCAGCGCGATGATGGGCAAGGCTGAATCAATGCGACCCTGGTCCAGCCATTCCAAAGCAGTGTCACTGCTGACAACGTGAACACGGATATCTTCGCCCTCTTCGTCTATGCCATGAACACCACCGAGGCCTTCGGTCTCTGTACGCGCAAAATAGATCTGTATTTTTTCGTTACTGCTTCCGGGGCTGGAATAGTAATGATGTACGGGAATAACATCAGAAATGATACAGCCCGCCTCTTCCATGGCTTCACGATGAACAAGCTGCTCAGCAGTTTCGCCGGGTTCAATTAAGCCTGCAATGATTTCAATCAGCCATGGGCCCGATGCATCTTCACCGGCACCGATACGGAACTGTTCAATCAGCACCAGCTCGTCGCGGACAGGGTCGTAAGGCAGCACAGCTGCCGCATGGTACCTGTCGAGCAGCTCCCTTGTCAGTACAGGGCTTTCACCACCATCGAACAAATCGTGCCTGAGTTCAAACCTGTATAGCTTGAAAAACCCGCCGTAAAGCAGCTTATTACTGACAACTGACCATTTCATATGCAATAAGCGCCGGCAGGCGTTTTAGATACCTGTGAAGTCTGCCAGTAATTCGAATCCGGATTATTCATTTAAATGCGTCATGACCTGTGCCGACAGACGCCTTTCCTTGAAAAATTTACCATCAATAAACTCTGCCATTCCTGCAGCACCGGCGCGACCGGCTGTTACCTTGACCATCGCAATTACATCATCACTGTCGCCTGCGTCTGATATCAGGATATCCTCTATATCATCACTGGTACCCAGAAACTCTCTTATTTCGTCCACAGTTGTGCCTGGCGGAAAGTTTGCAATTCGAATGTTCATCATAGATTCCTCCGTAATACCTGATTGATATATGTGTTATTCGCACAGGTTCAAATAATCGTAACAGCTTACAGATATCATAGTGCAAATCATATACTGGCACGTTTTCTGCAAACAACCAGGGTAATAATAAGACGCATATATTTTCATCGGAGAAAAAAATGGGCTTGATTTTCGACACATTTACCATAGCAGGAATAGTATCAAGTATTTGCACAATTCTGGCGGTTCTCATCCTGCTGGACTGTTGCAAAATCAGGGATAGCCTGAGCCAGAAAACCAGGCATGAATAAGTTTCAAATTTGTGCATGTACACTAAATCAGCATCAAGCTGGTGCAATATGATAGGCAAAATTTTCTGACGCGGGTAGAATACGCGCCTGCATTTTTATTACAACACAGGGCTATAAAAAATGACCACAACCGGCAGCAAGAAAACCACTGCAAAAAAAGTATCGAAAAAGAAAGTAGTAAAGAAACAGGTCGCTAAAAAGAAGGCGGTTACAAAGCAAGTCGCCAGCAAAAAAGTGGCTACGAAGAAAGTTGTTAAAAAGGCAGCTCCTAAAAAAGCAGCACCGAAAACCGCACCAAAAGTCAGCGCCTCGAAGCAGAAAAAAGCCGTGATATCGGATGAGGAAAAACGCATGATGGTCGCCATGCAGGCATACTACAAATGGGAAAAGGCTGGATTCCCAGGTGGCCAGGACTGGCTGCACTGGCTCGAAGCCGAGAAAGAAGTCGACGAAATGTTTAAATAGCGCTCAACATGACGCGCGCAGACCCAGAGTGTATTGATTGTTTGTAGGAGAGACTTCAGTCGCGAATCCTCGACATTCGTGACTGAAGTCGCTCCTATGATGACTTATATGTAGTAGTTCAGACTTGATCTGACAGATTCTGTTAGTTTTCGCAAGATGCAAACCGGCCTGGTTTAATGGTTTCTAATATTTTATCTCGCAGAGGCGCAGGGAACGCAGAGAGATTTACAGGTATTCGTAGCAGCGACTTTGTCGCGAACATAGACAATTCGCGACAAAGTCGTTCCTACAGATGTAACCTCCGCGTTCTCTGCGTCTCTGCGAGAGTAAAAATCTATAGCTTTGACTGAATCACCAATTCTGACTGTAGATAGTAAATAATGGTCAGGGTTTGAGTTAATCTGACACGGGCTGTCTGATTGAGTCCTGACTATTACAACTTATACAAACTGTAATAGTTGTTATTACTTGTCCGCGACAAAAATGTCAGGAGCATTTTTGAACGCACATAGTGCGGCCCCGAATGACAATGAGGGGTGGAGGGCAGGAAGCCCGGAATAACAACGCAAATAATCCATAGTGATTAAGCTTTTATTCGCGTCTTTTGCGTTATTTTCGGACAATATAGTTCTTATCTGTGTTTATCTGCGTTCATCTGTGGACTTATTTTTTAACCACAGATGTGGCGTTATAGACGCCTTGAATCCATAAAACCATTCGCGTCATTTGCGTTTTTTACGGCAAATATTTTTTCCAATCCTGGCTATTACACATAAGTACAGAAGTTAATTGAAAAATTCAGCTTTGTTCTGAATATCGTGTGACATTTTGTTGAGCTGACCGGCAATCTTCTCCATGACTTCAACAAGAGCTGTATCGAGACCCGCCTCGATAATCAACTTCAGCTCCTCATAGTGTTGTTCAGGTAAGCTGTCGCCAGCATCCTCTATGAGTTCACGAAAACGCTCTGCCATTGCCTTCGCATGATCTGATTGATGCATTTATTTCTCTCCCTCACTTTCTAATGGGCTGCTTTCTAGGTAATGCTCACCCGTTTCATAAATGTATTTTGCTGATCCTACTATTAGAGGATCAGGCGGTGTTGCCACCTTTTTGTTCTTGTTTGGATAATCAAGCTGGTTAAGCACAAAACGCATTGCATTGATACGCGCACGCTTCTTGCAGTCTGACTTGACCACGGTCCAGGGTGCATCAGCGGTATCGGTGTAGAAGAACATGGCTTCCTTGGCTTCTGTGTAACTCTGCCATTTGTCGAGCGAGGCCATATCGATCGGGCTCAGTTTCCATTGTTTTAATGGACTTTGCTGACGTCCCTGGAAGCGCCTGAACTGCTCATTTCTGCTGACAGAAAACCATAATTTGAAGAATTTGATGCCTGAACGTACCAGCATTCTTTCCAGTTCAGGCGCCTGGCGCATGAATTCAAGGTATTCGCCAGGCTGGCAGAAGCCCATTACTCTCTCGACACCTGCCCGGTTGTACCACGAACGGTCGAACAGCACGATCTCGCCTTCTGTTGGCAAATGTTTGATATAGCGTTGGAAATACCACTGTCCCATTTCCTCGTTTGAAGGCTTTTCCAGGGCGACCACGCGGGCACCACGTGGATTCAGGTGCTCCATGAAACGCTTGATGGTACCGCCCTTGCCGGCCGCATCACGGCCCTCGCATAGAATAACAATACGCTGCCCTGTCTCCTTTACCCATCCCTGCATCTTGAGTAATTCGATCTGTAATTGCAGCTTGCTATCCTCGTATTCATCACGCGCCATCTTCTTCTTGTAAGGATAATTTGCATTGGCAAAAATATGCTTTTTACCAAGCTCTTGTATTTCTTTCGTCGATGCAAGCTCGGGCGTCTCCCTGTCACTGGCCAGTTCAGCCAGCGCATTTGTATATTCCTCACTCATATTTTCTGCCTTCAAAAATTCATTACGTAACAGTTATTTATATACGTTCTAAAGTGATTCCACAATGATTTGGATCAAAACATCCGATAACCAGTAATTCCTGTCAGCTCAGGGCTGGTATTATCAACCGCTTCTGTATTAGCATCTGCAGACATAAATTCCTGAAACAATCGCCATACAGATATCATATGAAGCCCAGCCTGATCCTGTTTTTGCTTTCCTGCCTGCTCGCTGCCGAAACAATCTCTGCACAGCAAGTCGATAAATACGCCAGCCAGCGCCAGATGATGATAGAGGAAATCGCCTCAGACGCGAGCCGCCTGGTGAAATACATTGATAAAGACTCGGTCAGTGACCGCGTTATGCAGTCCATGGCTACCGTGCCCCGGCATCTATTCATACCACCGGAGATGCGTGACGAGGCGTACGAAAACAGGCCTTTACCTATAGGCTACGGGCAGACGATATCGCAACCCTATATCGTCGCTTTAATGACTGATCTGCTTCAGCCACAACCGGATCACAAGGTACTTGAAATCGGCACCGGCTCCGGATACCAGGCCGCCGTGTTATCGGGGCTGGTAAAAGAAGTGTACAGTATCGAGATCATCGACAAGCTGGGACTTACTGCAAAGCGGGTATTGAAGCAGCTTGGATATGACAATGTATCCACCCGGATAGCCGACGGCTACGATGGCTGGCCAGAGCACGCGCAATTCGACAGCATCATTGTCACAGCAGGTATCAGCCACATACCGCCACCACTGGTCAAACAGCTGAAAAATGGCGGCACCATGGTAATCCCCGTAGGTACACGTTTCCAGACCCAGCAACTGACACTGGTTAAGAAAGACCTCAACGGCGCCATTACCACAAAACAGATTTTGCCGGTCATATTCGTGCCTTTTACCGGTGGCCACTGATAACTTGTTACTTGAATAAAATCTTCATGGAATATTCGGGCTAATGAGCCCTTCAGATCAGACTCCGCCGTTATCGGCAATTTTCGTCCTGTCAGCAGCCGCGCTTGCCTACGAAGTGTTGCTTGTCAGGCTTTTCTCGATTATCCACTGGCATCATTTTGCCTTCATGGTCATCAGTATTGCGCTGCTGGGTTATGGCGCCAGCGGCAGCATGATAACCGTATTTCAACGCGGCCTGCTGCAGCGCTATGGCAGCGTGCTCGTATTCAACGCGGTAATGTTCGGGCTTTCTGCGATCGTCTGCTTTATTGCCGTCCAGCAACTGCCCTTCAATGCACTGGAGATACTGTGGGATACGAGCCAGTGGCAGCGCCTGTTCATAAGTTATCTGCTGTTGACGCTGCCGTTTTTCTTTGTCGCCAATGCTATTGCGCTGACCATGGCGCGTTACAGTGATCGCATAGCCCTGGTTTATGGCGTCGACCTGATTGGCGCCGGAATTGGCGCCATCGCCATTCTCGTGCTGTTGCAGTTTTATCCACCGGATGCGGTGCTGCGTATTGTCGGTGTCCTCGGCATTATGTCCGGCATGCTTGCGATTAAACAATTAGCCTGTCTTGGCCGCTTGCTTGTCAGTACATTGCTGGCACTGTTAACTGTCATCATCATATTTGCACCTGCCGACTGGCTTACATTGCGACTGTCTGAATACAAGGGGCTTGAACAGGTTCTGCTGATCAATGGCACCAGGCATCTCCAGCGCCACTCGAATTCAATATCACAGATCGATGTCGTCGAAAGCAAAGCTATACCTTTGCGCAATGCACCGGGTATGAGCCTGCTGAGCCCTTCGGGAACGCCAGATCAGCTCGCCGTATTCAGAGATGGTGATGAAATGACCACCATCGATCAACACAAGGATACAGAATCCCTTGTCTACCAGGACTATATGAGTTCGGTTCTGCCCTACCATATTCATCACGCACCGCAGAAAGTCCTGATCCTCGGCTCAACGACTGGCAACGAACTGCTGCAGGCTACCTTGCACAATGCCGCTCATATCGATGCAGTGGAACCCGACACGTCGCTGACAAAGCTGATTACCGAAGACTACGCGGAATACTTTGGCTGGGACCGTATCAGTGATCGCATCAGTTTTCATAATATCTCCCCTCGTGGTTACGCTGCCTCCACGGAAGAAAAGTATGACATTATTGTTACAGGTGTACCGGGTGGATCAAGCGGCGGCGCTGCAGGCGTGCATGCACTGGCGACGTCGTACAATTTTACCATCGAGGCGCTGGAGAAATACCTGAGCCTGCTTGAACCTGACGGCCTGCTATCGATTACATTCTGGACCAGCACGCCGGCACGTGGAAACCTGCGCCTGTTCGCGACGGCAGTCGAGGCCCTGCGCAATCATGGGATTGATCTTCCGGGCAATAACATGGCATGGATCAGAAGCTGGAATACAGCCACGCTGATTATCAAGAATGGCGCCCTGTCCGAAGATGATAACAAACGTATACGTGATTTCAGTACGTCTCGCGCATTCGATGTCGCCTGGTTGCCGGACATAAAGGAAGATGAGGTCAATCGATTTCAGCTGTTGCAGCAACCCATCTATTACATGGCAGCACGTTCATTGCTGTCGCCAGCATCGAAAGACTTTATTGACAGTTACAAATACCACATCAAATCAGTTTCCGACAATAATCCTTATTTTAATAATTCCTTCAAATGGTCCAGCCTGCCTGAATTACTCGGCATCTCGGGTCGCGGCGGCATAGCCATGATCGACGTTGGCTATCCAACCTTGCTGTTCACACTCGTACAGGCAGTCATTGCAGCGGTTGTACTCATATTATTACCGCTGGCATTTGTCCGGCGTAACGAAAAGCCGGGCTTATCCCGACGTAGAAACATTGTGATCTATTTTGTCAGTATCGGGCTTGCGTTCCTCTTCATTGAGCTGGCCTTCATCCAGAAATTCACACTCATTCTGAGCCAACCGCTCTATGCAGTTGCCGTGACCCTGTGTGCTTTCCTGATATTTTCCGGGCTTGGCAGCCTGTATGCACAAAAGAAGATGTCAACGTCCTCTCCTGAGCATATACACAGATTATTAAATCGATCCGTTACACTGATCTGTACCATTACACTGATATATGTTTTTGCATTTCCGCATATCACCGACACCATAATGGCGATGTCTGAAGCTGCAAGAATAACCGCAGCCATACTGCTTGCAGCGCCATTGTCATTTGCCATGGGCATGCCGTTTCCGCTTGGACTCACCGCTACACGTCGTAATGATCCGCAATTGATGCCCTGGGCCTGGGGAATCAATGGCTGCGCTTCGGTACTGAGTGCGATACTTGCGATCCTGCTTGCGATTGAAATCGGTTTTAGCGGCGTTATGCTGACTGCAATTTTCTTCTATGCACTCGCATGGGTGAGCCAACCGGTAAGCAGTTAGCAGTGAATAGTTGGCAGCCTGGGTGAAGCGCAGCGTAATCCGGAAATTGTGTCCTTTGAACACTGCTTTTGTCCGCAAATGAACGCTAATTCACGCAAATGATTTATTTACACAAAGCAATGCAGGGCGTGCTGTGCGCACCGTAAGAATCTGTAAAGTCACTCTACGGTTGCAATTCGGTCGCCATATTGCAGCCCGGAACACGTCATCTAGGCCACACAGCCGACAAAACATTTGCGTTTATTTGCGTTCATCTGCGGACTATATCTTTTAAAAACTCCAGCGCGCATTTGCCTCTTATTCTGTACGCATAACGCCTGGCAAGGGCAGAAACGGCCCAAGTGCTTCACGTTGCCACCAGTTGCCTGACTGTTGCCTTTGCTCAGGCGTTGTGAAGGTATACCTGTAAGCATCCACATGGATATAGCGTGGCGGCTTGTCCGGGAAGGGATTGTGCTCGAGTAATTCGACCGCATGCGGTGCATTATCCAGCAGCGCATACAGGAACTCCTCGAACCAGGGCAAATGTCTGGAATGTAAAGGTACAAACCACATCTGCCAGTCGAGCCTGGGCTGGTGCGGCATGACAAGTCCGGGACGCTGATCGAGGTCACCCGGTTTGTATTTGAAGCGGTATGTCTTCCACTCAATACCATCTACTGAGCCTGATAGTTCGAGTTCGACCCTTTGTGTCGTCATTGTCGGGAACACGTGATACATGTTCGCCACCCGGTACACTTCCATATGGTCAATCACACTGCCCAGTTTTCCACTCACAGTCTGGCCAGTCGATAACATCCAGAGCTGTGCAAAACTGATAACCAGGATGAACAATGCCATGAAAGTAATGGCAACACAGCGAAACCCGCTCACCAGCCTGCCCTGTACCGGCAGAGATAAAGGCGGAATATGCAGTTTTTTTGGCATAACACTGTTTAAAGCCCTGTCATCGAACAGGAACAGACAAAGGGCGATTGTCAGTAAATTGATCCAGTTGTGGTTACTGGTAAGAATAATGAGCAGCTGCCAGAATATCGTGATCCACGCAGCAGCAAAGCGCCAGCGCCTCGGCATGAACATCATAAACGGCACCAGGATTTCTATCACCAGGGTTGCAGCTGTCGCGGAACGTAATACGAACTCGGGCAACTGGTGGGCATACCAGGCCAGTGGATTCGGTAGCGGCTGGACCTCAAAGTAGGTGTTTAACGCAGTAAGCCCTGACCAGGCCTGATCGCCACTTGTCAGCTTGGATAGCCCTGACATGAAGCGAAGCTTGAACAGCAGCCAGCGGAACAGCCATATGATAATACTCGAGCGCGAACCGAGAAAAATCGCCAGGAAACCGGCCTCCAGTAATAACCCGTCCCACTGAAAATGCAGAAAAGGCTGACTGACATTGTTCAGGGACAGATAAAGCACAAAGGCGATTACCAGAGCAGTCCGCTGCCAGTAGTTGAAAACAATCTGCAATGAAACCACACACCCGTACAGGCATGCAGCAACAAGCGCGATATCACTGTGATTCAACCAGAACAGGGTCGGCAACCTGTAATATCGGCCACTGCCGACCTCGCTGGTTACATGTGTCAGCAGATCAGCGACAGGCAATATTCCCTGGCTGCCAGCCAGACCCTGGATCTGAACCAGCAGGGATGCAAAGGCTATAAGGTAGATAACGCCGAGCAGGCGTAAAAATAACGACGCAACCCGTTCGTAGTCCTGATACGACAGCCAGCCATTTACGGTCTCAGCCGAAGCCTTGTATCGTTCTGTCAGATACTGTATCGACATTTTGCTGTACTAGGGTAAGCGGCCTGGCTTAATTACATGCAGGTGCATTTTATCGTCGATGCCTGGCAGATCATTGAATATCCGCTGCAGGTCTTTATCAGCTTCATCATCGTCAGTGACTATCACCAGGCGAAATCGGTTATAGCCATGCTGATCTCTAAACTGCTTTCCATCAACAAACAGTTTGCCGAGTTGTATTGATATTTCATTCCAGTCCGCTGGAACAATTACGGCCACGAATAAGCGCCCGCCTATTTCATATACGGTATTTGCTGAAGAAAATATATCCGATTGTTCTGTGACTGTAATATTCTCAAACACATTATCGGGGCAGGCACAACCCAGTTGCTCACGAACAAAGTATTTTATGCATGTATTTTTACGTTTGATATCATTCATCTGCAATGATGGTACACAGCACATGCCGATCGCTTCTCGGACCATCGAATTCGCAAAAGAAAACATTCTGCCAGGTCGATAATCCCAGACGGCCATCTATTATCGGAATGGTTTCAGAAGGCCCTACGAGACCGGACTTGAGATGTGAATCGCCATTGCCATCCTGCGCATCATGCAGCCACACACCCCTGGGTATCAACTTACGCAGTAAGTTGACCACATCCGACTGGATGCTTTCATCCCAGTTCTCCTGAATCATGATTGCGGCTGTGGCGCCCTGGGCGTAGACATTTACAATACCGTATGCAACACCGCTATCCTGTACAAGCGCTTCGACCATTGGCGTGATATCAATCAGTATTTCACGCTGATGTGTCTGTAGAGTGATTATTTCCTGCATGTTTATGTTGCCTGGTTAAAACAAAGTGGCGTCTTTAATGTCTGGCTTGCGCTGTGTAATCATCTATATCCATCCCCCTGTTTTACAAATCCCAGGAATCAGGCAATTAATACCGCCAATATTCCCGTCATAAAAATACCGTCGAATGTGCCTGCCCCGCCAATTGACGCAACCATTGCTCCCATACGTGAAACATGCCTGAAATTCAGCAGATCGGCGCCAATCAATACACCCATCGTACCACTAATATAAGCCAGTGGAGCACTCAGTTCCTGGTTGATTATTATCGCAACGATAGCAGCAAACAGAGGTGCGATAAGCATCGGCATGCCGATTCCAATGCGCTTCACAGGAAAACTGTAGACATAGCTGATGATGGATACCAGCAATATACCTGTCAGGATTTCAAACAGCGTAAGCGGCTGGGTCAAAAACAGATAAATTGAGAACAGCAGCGGAATCAGACAACCGCCAACATTAACAGCAATCAATGTTCTCCCGCTTAACTTCTCCAGGTACGGCCGCAAGTAGCCGGGTATATATGTATCATGCACTTTAACCGGCGCTTGAGCTTTTATGGTAAACAGCGGGACATTTATCAGACTGCCGAATAATGAAACAAACAGCAACAAAAACGCAGACTCCCTGGTAAGTCCCAGCTTGCTGAAAGTTATACTGATGACACCGACATGCACGACTACAACCAGCAGCAGCAAAGCAAGAATAAATAATATCAGGCGCGGACTTGGTTTTTGCGGGTTCATCTATGCGTCTTTAGATAATTCCAGCAAAAATTATTTTACCGCAGAGGCGCAGAGACACAGAGAATACATATTGTATGTAACAATGATTATGAATTTCTCAGCGTCTCTGCGGTGAACATGTCTTGTATATACTTGTTCAAAGGGCTACTAATGTAAAATTGAAAGACAAGTCTAAATACCATTGTTGTCAGATAATATTGTTATTTCTTCGAGTAAGCTTGCTGAATCAAAAGCTTTCTCGGTATCGACTTCAATCAGGTTTGTCAATTCACTCTCATGTACAGGTTTCGCAGTAGCCAACTGGTGTTCGAGCACTGACAGATCAGCATCAGAAATATCCTGTGTTCTGGCCTTGATACGTTGACGCAGTGTTTCAGCAGCAGCAGTGAATTCAAGAATAATAAACGGCACTTTTTTGTTTAGCGCCATTTCCCTGAATGGTTGGCGTTGTTCATACTTGAGAAATGCTGCATCGACTATGACTGTAAAACCGGCTTCGAGTAGTGTATTTGTCAGCAACAAAAGTTTTTCATAGGTTCTTATCCCGGCCTCGACTGAATAAATTCCCTTATCAATTTCCGCTGCGCTGTCAACTCCAACGCCTATCCCGAACAGCCGCTTGCGTTCAACATCTGAACGTACACGAATTGCACCCATCAGCTCCAGTAATGGCTGAGTCAGAGTACTCTTGCCCGATGCCGACATACCACGAGTGATAATAAGCCCGGGCTTTGAAAGCCGGGTGTACGACTGGGCCAGTTTCAGGTAAGCGTGAAACTCCTCCTCGGCTTCGTGCTTGTCGACTTCCGCTATACCAGGCTGCCCCGCCCTGATGGCATCGACCTTGGCACGAACAAGGGCGCGATATGCCAGGTAAAAGTGAAATACATGCATACCCTGATAATCACCACAGTGTTCGAGATAGGCATTCAGAAACCGTTGTGCAAGTTCCGGCTCGTTTCTATCCTGTAAATCCATAACGAGGAACGCAACCTCAGACAAGGTATCGATCCAGCGTAAAGCAGGATTGAATTCAAGACAGTCAAACGCAAGCGGCTCCCCGTTGAACCAGACCAGGTTGCGCAAATGCATGTCACCATGACATTCACGAATATATCCTTCCTGTTTGCGTTGTTCAAATACCCGTTTTAATGAACCGAATGTTTCCTTGCTCCAGCCTTCCAGCAAGTCGAGCTGTTCATCATATTTATTATTATGTAGATGCTGCCTTATCTGTGTGAAATTTTCTGCAACAGGCTGATATACATGTTCTGGATCACCAAAGCTGCTGTCCTCTGCTGCAACATCGGTACTGGTATGAAAGCCTGCAACCAGCTCAGCAATGGCATCCATGTGATACTTTTCCAGCTCGCCATTGGCGAGCATGTTATCCAGCTGCGCCTGCTGTGGAAACTGGACCATCTTGACGGCATATTCAATTGCTGCACCGGTACCGGGTAATACCGGCTGTTCCGGAGTACCCGATATGGCTACGACTTCCAGGTAGATGGCGGCAGCCAGCCTGCTATTAAGTCGCAGTTCCTCGTTACAACAAAACAAACGCTTTTCGAGTGTGGAAAAATCCAGAAAGCCGAGATTGATCGGTTTTTTTATCTTGTAGGCATATGCACCGGTCAGAATAACCCAGGAGATATGGGTTTCAATGAGCTCGATATCTGTAACTGGATGGTCATAAACATCAGGTTTGAGTAAAGACCTGATGAGTTCCGGCTGATCTTTGTCGTTCGCAATCATGCATTATTCGAAACAAATGAAGGTGATCCATTATAAACGAGGCGCTTGCGCCACTGCACTCAGAATCTGCAGTATGTTTCACCACCTTTTTCGATCCAGCCGTGGATCATTTTTTTTGTGGTGAAGCCGCTTGAGCAGTTACCATTGTTATCGATAACTATAACACCACCACGCCCCTGCACTTTACGTGTCAGGTATTCGATGCCAGCCGCCGTGGCCTGCCCGGCATCCATACCTTTCATGTATATGAAGTCCGAAATGGTCTTTGAAATAACAGACCGCATGAAATCTTCACCGAAACCGGTCGCTGAGACAGCGCAGGTTTCGTTATCAGCGTACACGCCGGCACCGACTATCGGTGAGTCACCCACCCTGCCCATGCGTTTGTTTACAATACCGCCGGTGGATGTCGCAGCGGCCAGGTTGCCATCAGGGTCACGCGCAATTGCGCCAATGGTGCCGTATTTCTGATCTTCACTGTCTTCTTCACTATCGTCGTGATCGAGCATCATCTTGTGCTGCAGACGCGCCTGGTGAAGCTGTTCTATTCGCTCGGGTGTGTAAAAGTAGTCTTCCGGCACACGATCCATGCCACAATGGTCAGCGAATCGCATAGCGCCTTCTGAAATCAGCATTACATGCTCGCTTTCGGCCATGACCAGGCGGGCCAGCTGAACAGGATTGGCAATATTATCTACTGCTGCGACAGCACCGGCAGAAAGATCGCGTCCATCCATAATGGCAGCATCCATCTCGACCTTGCCACTCTCATTCAGCACCGAGCCGCAGCCGGCATTAAAAACCGGATCGTCTTCAAGCAGGCTGGCACAGGCTTCAACAGCCTGCAGTGCCGAGCCTCCCAGCGTCATGACTTCGCGGCCATGCTCCAGTATTCTGCGAATACTTTCCAGATAGCGTAGCGCTGTCTTATTGTCCTTAACGTTATCAAGCGCACCGGCTCCCCCGTGCACCATAATTGAATAGGTACCTGTCTCGCTCATTGGATATGCTTGTCAATTTATAATTGCACGGACATTGTCACATATCCGCGACATAATTGCCTGTTAGCCCGCGATTCTTACCGGGGGTGAGATGAACACAACGAGGTCTCGTCCATCTGGCGAGATATGCATACTAGAGTCGATATTCCAGTTCATTCAAAAGAGCGTCCTGGTATTCAGCTGAACCCGCAAGCAGCAAAACCAGTTTTCCTTCCAGCAAGGTACCCCAGTTTACGAGGATAAGGCCTTCACCCGTTTTCATGTCAAATTCGATATCACTCAGGTCAAGGTCAGACAGTTTCCTGTGGCTGGTTTTGAATGTGCGCGCCGTCCATTCAGGGATATCCAGTTTCTGTGCAATGACTGTTGGATAGGATGCACCATTAAATCTTGGATTGCACTCAATCGCAGGGAAGCGTATACCTTGCGTCGTCTCTACAACAGCGACATCAAAAGCGAATATACCCTTGATACCCCGATCCTTGAGCCACTGGGCCATCGGTTCGATGGCATCCCAGGGCTCATAGTTGGACGGAAATCGGTTACCCTGGTGAGCACAGCCATCAAGGATTTGTTCGCTTGCTGCGAGTCGCACAAGCCGGTTATCCATAACGCGGTACTGCATATTGAGGAAAAGATCGGTTTTTATTTCCTCCTGCACCTGTACCGGCACATTAGTGTCGAACCTGTCGATAGCATCGCGCAGCTCTTCACGATTCGCACAACGATAGATACCGACACCCGATACCGAAATAGCCGCTTTAAGGTAACAGGGCATGTTCAGAGACACTATCTCGAGTTCACTGATCTCATTTACACTGTTATAGCAACGTGTTTGAGGTACATCGATACCAAGCTTTTCAGCCAGCGCCATAAAATTATTTTTTGAATTGATATATTCAACCGTTTCAACCCAGGCAGAATCCTTCCACACACTTGCCTCCTGCGGACCGAAATAGAAAACAGAAGGTGTAAATCCCTTGTGTAGACCGAGTTCACATATATCAACATCCCAGATTACATTCTCGCTATGGCTCAGGCCTATACGGCGATAATGCCTGGTAATATCTTTCCACAGGGGTTTTAACTGGGGATTAAGCTGAATGTAATCATCAGGCTCGGTAAGACCCAGAGCCCGCCCTGAATATAGATGGTTACCAACAACACCATCAGCCGTACAACGCATGATGTCGTGATTGACAATATACCGCCCTGAAGGCAGATAACCGTGTCCGGCTCCGATTGACATGGAACTCACTCGTATAAATATTTATTTCTATTAGTTAAAGCAGGATTAATGCCAACTTGAAATTAACGGAAATCAATTACTTACAGATACATATTGATTAAACATGCCACATCATGAAGCACAACAGATGCAGGACTGTTCAACCGTGGTGCATGCTGCGAAAATCACTGCAGCTATAAATGCTAGAATTGATGACAATGCCTGCCAAGGAAACTGAACATGAGATGTAATGCGGACCGTCTGATACAGGGCCTCGTAACAGCACAATTAAAAGAACAACACGCTGCAGACAGCAGAAAAGCGCAGCAAGTATGGGAGAAATCAGAAACCCTTGTGGTAACCATTTCCCGGAACTTTGGCTCCCTGGGTAAAATAGTTGGGAAACTGCTCGCAGACACACTGGAAGTGCGCTGTTGTGACCGCTATATCCTTCAGGAGGTGGCTCGACGTGCAAACACCGATGAGGAACTTGTCAAAGTTCTCGATGAACACATCAGTCGTATCGATAAGCACTGGTGGAGCACGTTAATAACCAGGAACACCTTCTCATATGAAGATTATTATAAATACCTGGTTAAAACGGTTTTTTCTATTTCCTTAAGAGGCGGCGTCATTATCGGCCGCGGTGCTAATTTGATACTCGGCCCGGAAAGAGCCTTCCGCGTGCGCATCGTAGGCAGTCCACTAATATGTGCCGAACGAGTTGCTGAAAGAGAGAACATTAGCCTGGAAGAAGCGATGCAAAAAGCACAAGATGTCGACCGGGAACGCGCTGAGTACACACGAAAACTGTATGATGCTGACATCGATGATCCTCTGTCCTACGACCTTGTTTTGAACTCCGATCGTTATGATCAGGTACAGCTGGTCGAGCTGATCCTGGAAGCCATGCAAAAATCAGGTTACAAACTTAAAAATGACGTGTTTGATTCGTTAGCGAAGCTGGCATGACATCTGATTTACCGCAGAGGCGTGGAGACGCAGAGGTTTTATTGTTTGCAGGAGCGGCTTTAGCCGCGAACAACTGCATGGATATCCGAGACTGAATTCGCGGCTAAAGCCGCCCCTACGCGCATACCGTAAAAATCCTCTGTGTCTCCGCGCCTCTGCGGTGAAATAACATTTTGAATCCGGAAGCCCGAACCGCCTGCAGCGCTTTAAAAACCGATCGTCCTGAGTCTACCGAAGGATTATGCAGGCCTACTGCTCTGCTCTGGACTGCTATCCGTTAGCACCGATGACCGTCAAAAATGACTCGGACAATTCTCCCCGGCCGGCCTTATCGATAATTTCTTCTGAGGTTTGCAGGATTTCAGCAAGCGGGCCAGTCAGAAACACAATGCCAAGCTGAAGTGTTCCGCGGATATCTGCAACCGGGTTTTTTTTATTCGGGTGTTCCGGTGAAAGAAATACCAGCTGTATTTCATCAACATCATCCGGCATGGATTCACAGCCGCCACCCGGTGCAACGTATTCAAACAGCTCCTCCGGAGTGCGTACAGTCACCGTATCTTCCTTGAAGTCCCTGTCTCCCGTGCTGAGGCTAAATTCAATGGTAATTGGTGTCATTCAGTTTTCTCCCGTGGTGCAACAATCATATTTCTGTGAAATATCATAAATCAATGATCATGTATGGGCCATGATCTAAAACATAATTTTGTCCGATAGTCGCCCCCTTCCCTGATAGCGCCTGCCCGGTCCGGCACAGACTAGCCCGCATTTCTCACCAGGATCACGGGAGCAGGCGCAGGATTCGTGTTCGTAAGCGCCGCTCTGGAGCGAAAAGCGTAGCCATAGCTACGGTTTGAGTGAAGAGCAAGCTTACGGACACGAAGACCAGCCTGAACCGTGATAGGCACGCTTGAATAACACACTGCTTTATTGATCATTCCAGCTTTACTCCAAAGGATTAATGCCTTACCAATTTTCTACGCCGCCTGGTGAGAAATGCGGGTTAACGCTTGCCATCAAATGAAGCCGCTATCTTGCGATACTCTTCAACAGCAGACTCGGTCAATGGCTGCCTTCTACTGTCACATAAACGCGCTTCCAGCAGCTCTGACATACGTTGCGCTGTATGCAACATATCATTGAAGGCATCGGCTGCATTTGACGGTCCGGGCAGCTGCAGGAACAGGGTTATCCCGGGCGTATTCAGCTCATGAATCGTAGCAGGATCGAAACTGCCCGGCTTCACCATATTGACCATGCTGAATACCGATTTATTGTCTTCACCCATGCGATGATAAATATTCATTTCACCGAAGACCATGTCATTGGCAAGGGCGATGCTATTAATGCTCTTGCCCGACAAGGCCGAGCCATCACGCGCAAGGATATTGAATACCAGTACGGTTTCTGATAGTTCGGTCTCGGCTTCCACCTCGTGTTCAGATTCAGCTGCTATCTCGGGTTCAGGCTCAGCTTCTGGCTCGACCAGCGATTCGGATTCATCTGGTCTGCTAATTTCCACTTCAGATTCGTCAACCTTGTACGATTCAGCATCATTTACATGGTGCTTGTCAAAGTCTGTCATCGTTGGTTCAGTATCGACAGTCGGTAAATCATCATTCGCACGCGCAATTATGCGTACCTCACCAACACCTTCATCCAGATCATCCCAGTTAGTCGTACTGATCTCAGGCAGATCTTCTGACAGGTTATCGTCATCCTGATAAAAATCACGCTTGTTCTTTCTGCTGATCAGATAAATCACGACGATAATGAATATACCGAGAACGAGAAGTATCCAGCGAAAGTTATCCATCTCCATAACCTGGCAATGAACCTCAGGCAGCAGCCATGGTCGCGGCTTCCGCAACATCAACAGAGACAAGACGTGAAACACCTGCTTCGCGCATGGTGACGCCACTGAGTTGTTCTGAAAGTTCCATGGTTGTTTTGTTATGAGTTATGTAGATGAACTGAACAGCTTCAGACATGTCTTTTACAATCTGGCAGAAACGTCCCACATTGGCCTCGTCTAGTGGCGCATCGACCTCATCAAGGATACAGAAAGGTGCAGGGTTCAGTTCAAAGATTGCGAACACCAGTGCTACTGCAGTCAGCGCCTTCTCACCACCCGACATCAAATGTATATTAGTAATGCGCTTGCCCGGCGGTCTGGCCATCACAGTTATGCCGGTACTGAGAAGATCATCGCCCGTCATTTCCAGGTAAGCAGCGCCGCCGCCGAACAGACGCGGGAACTTCTCCTTGAGCTTGCTGTTGACGTTGTCATAGGTATCCTTGAAGCGGGTGCGCGTTTCCTTGTCAATCTTGGCAATGGCATTTTCCAGCGTTTCCAGCGCCGAACTAACGTCGGCATGCTGTTCGTCAAGATACTTCTTGCGCTCCTGCTCTTCCTGGTACTCGTCTATTGCCGCAAGGTTGATTGGCCCCAGGCGTGATATGCGCTGCGCTATAACGGCAACTTTCTCTGTCCAGTCTGAACTGCTTGCATTTTCTTCCAGGCTTGCGAGCAATTCTTCGGGTTTATGACCGGTTTCATCCAGTTGTTCAACAGCTGTCTTGCTGCGTATGCGAAGCTCCTGACTGTCCAGCTTCATCTGTTCAAGTTTGCCGCGTACTTCCTGGCTGAATTGTTCGTGTTCACCGCGGTCAGTTTCGAGTTCCCGCAACTGATGTGTAATGGTTTCAACATGCTTCCTTGCATCAGCCAGCAACTCCTCTGATTTGAGCCGTTTATCCAGTAGTTGTTTTAGCTGCTGCTCCAGCCGCTCTATTGGTTCGGCTGATTTTTCTAGTATCGAGTCAAGCTCTTCCCTGCGTTGCTGTTGCGTCTTTTGATTCTGCGTAAGTCGCTGGATATCAAATTCAAGACCCTGCTTACGCGTATTCATGCCTTCTATACGAACTGCCAGTGTTTGCAGCTGTTCGCGCTGTTGCTGCAATTCCTGCCGGTACTGCTGTACCTGCTCGCGTAAAGCATCCCGCTGACCAGAAAGTTCGTCACGCTTCTCAGTCAAATGCTCGAGTTGCTCAACAGACTCATTGCGACGCACGGTTGCCTGTTTGATTGCCTGGTTTTCTTCGCCGACCTCTTTCTCGATCTCTGCATATTCGGCGGCAAGGCTCTGCCCGTGTTTACTGACGTGTTCCTGCTTTGATTTATGCGCGCTGATCCTGGACTGAACATCATTCATTTCACCATGCTTGAGGTTCAGCTCGTTCTGCAGTTGCTCGCGTTTGTGTTCATATGCCTGCAGCTGCTCGCGTTCGGATTCCAGCTGTTGATTCAATTCTGCAACCGTTTTCTCAAGCTCAGCGAGCTGCTGCTTGACATCGCGGATATCATGCTCGCGTGCAAGCACGCCCTGCTTGGCTTGCTGATCGCGCGTAATGCGCAGCCAGTTCTTTCCAATCCAGATGCCATCACGGGTGATAATGCTTTCACCCTGAGCGAGCGAGGCACGCATTGATAAAGCCGAATCAAGATCATCAGCGATTCGAATGCCATACATAAACTGATCGAGCTCGAGATCGGATTTGATTTTTTCCAGCAGCATACCTGCTGTTGATGCCTGGCTGTCTGTAGCAGAAGGCCTGGTCTCCACCAGCGACAGGTTACTCTTGTCGAGCTCGCCCAGTGTTCGGCTCAGATTGTCGATTTCATCAACGCAGACCGCCTCCAGGGTATCGCCGAGAACAGTTTCCACTGCGCTCTCCCAGCCGGATTCAACCTCGAGTTGTTGCGCGAAGCGTTTCTTGCCCGACAGGCCCTGCCTCTCCAGCCACTGATTTACCGGGCGATCTTCTTTACCCAAAGCCGCCTGTTGCAGAGCTTCCAGCGAGGACAAACGTCCCTGGTACTCGTGTATCCTGCGTCGTTGTTCTGTGGATTTCTGTTCGGTCTTTACAATCTGTTCACGTGTTTCGCGAATCTGCGAAAACACGGTAGCCAGCTTCTGCTCGTGTGCCGCTTTATCCTGCTCTATTACAGAAAGTTGCTGCTGTAATTCAGCAATTTTTTCATCCAGGTTTTCGCCACTCAGCGCTTCCTGTTCATGCTCGATGCGTCTCATGCGCTGTTGCAGCTGTTCAATGTGACGCTCAAGCTGCTCTATACGGGAATTTTCAATCTGTGCCTGTTGCGTGGTATCAGAATATTTTTTGTTGAAATCATCCCACACCTGTTGCCAGTCGTGCATGGCTTCTTCTGCCTGCTGATACAGGGTACCGATTTCACTTTCCTTGTTCTGCGTCTGTTCGAGCCTGGGCGTGTCGGCAGCCAGCTGTTTCTCGAGTTCTTCTATGTTGTATTGAGCAGATTGCAGCGCCCGGGTGGTTTCCTGAAGCTCCTCCTTGAGTTGATCCATGTCAGTCTTCTGACGTTGTTGCAGATCCTGCTGATGCTTGATGTTCTGTTCGACACCTGAAATCTCGGCGCCCAGGCTGTAATACTGGCCCTGTACCGTATTCAGGTTATCGTTGGCATCGTCATGCTGCTGGCGTTGCGATTCGATCTTCGATTCAATGGTGCGCTGTTCGGTAACAAGCTTTTCAAGATGCTCCTGGGTCTGTTTGATTTCCTGGTCACGGCCACCCAGCTCATGCTGTAATTCACGCCAGCGCAGCGCCAGCTGCTCAGCCTTGTACTGGCGCTCTTCGGTTTTCAATTCCTTGTAGCGCTCGGCCGCCCTGCTTTGCCTTTTCAAACGCGCAAGCTGTTTTTCTATTTCTTCACGCAGGTCGTCCAGCCTGGCGAGATTGTCACGCGTGTGGCGAATGCGGTTTTCGGTTTCCCTGCGTCTTTCCTTGTACTTGGAAATGCCCGCCGCTTCCTCGATGTAGACACGCATTTCTTCCGGCTTGGCTTCAATCAGGCGGGAAATCATGCCCTGCTCGATGATCGCGTAACTGCGCGGCCCCAGGCCGGTACCGAGAAACAGGTCGGCGATATCGCGCCGGCGGCAATGGGCATTATTCAGGTAATACTTGGACTGGCCGTCACGCGAAACAGAACGCTTCACGGAAATTTCGTTGTACTGGGCATAAGGTCCGGGTGCGGTGCCATCGCTGTTATCGAACAGGAGTTCAACCGAGGCCATTCCAACTGGTTTGCGCCCCGACGAACCATTGAAGATAACATCCTCCATGGAGCTGCCACGCAGATGTTTGGCCGAGGATTCACCCATGACCCAGCGCACCGCATCGATAACGTTGGATTTACCGCAGCCGTTAGGTCCGACGATTCCGGTGAGATTACCGGGCAGTTTAAGTGTTGTTGGGTCTACGAATGATTTGAAGCCGGCGAGTTTAATCTTGCTCAGGCGCATGAACTATCCTGGATGCCTTATCGTTATAATTTGGCGGTTAGTATACATGAGCATTTACGAAAATCGACAGGGAATTATGATAAATCCGCGCGTATAATTGCCATCTTTTTAAATACTGAGAATAAACAGGACTCACCATGCCCAGTCAGCCATCGAAAGAACTGGAAATCTTTGATAATCCGCAACCTGACAAGGACTACACCATACGCATCCGCATGCCGGAATTCACCTGCCTGTGCCCAAAAACCGGTCAGCCTGATTTCGCCACCCTGAACCTCGAATACGTACCAGATATGTCTTGTATCGAATTGAAATCTTTAAAGATATATGTCTGGTCATTTCGTGATGAAGGCGCATTTCATGAAGCCGTGACCAACCGGATACTGGCCGACATGGTAGCTGCCTGTCAGCCGAGATTCATGCGCCTGACGGCGGAATTCGGCGTCCGCGGCGGCATTTACACCACGGTCGTCGCTGAACATAAAAAAGAAGGCTGGACTGCAGAGCCCCCGGTACAGCTTCCCTAGCCCGCATATTGCATAAAGGCGGACATAATATGCTGTGTATTTACCGATATTACAATCAACTACAACAAGAT
The DNA here is from genome assembly GCA_937998645.1 of uncultured Gammaproteobacteria bacterium. GTDB lineage: Bacteria > Pseudomonadota > Gammaproteobacteria > SZUA-229 > SZUA-229 > JABDQW01. The sequence goes on along the minus strand of CALLCZ010000090.1, from coordinate 3,016 downwards.
AAGAGTGTTTGATCATGTTGCAGTTAGCCCTATTTGGTTTTATGACCAATCTGGCTTCACATCTTGAACGATCCCTCTTGATCCATAGCTATGGCTATGCATCGGCAGGCGATCGTTCAACCTGCTTCGCCAGCTTGACCATAAAATCCAAATCCTTCATGCATTATGCGGGCAGCCCGCCCTGTTGCAATATGCGGTTTAACAGGAACATGACCGGGTGAGTTCAGCGATATTCCTCGGCATCGATCTCGGCACCTCGGGCGTGCGTGGCAGCGCCATAGACACGCAGGGTAAAGAGCTCGCCATTGCCAGAACGGCCCTGCCCCGCATCCAGCAGCCATCCGACTGGCAGCACGCAAGCTTCGATGTGATACGCCAGTTATGCGACCAGGTCGATTCCGGGCTGATTCAATCCATCGCCATCGATGGTACTTCCGGCACCGTCATGCTGTGTAATGACACCGGCGAGCCATGTTCACCGGCGTTGATGTACTACGACCAGAGCTGCACGGATGAGGCCGAAGTAATCAATCGCCATGCACCTGAAGACAGCGCGGCCCGTGGTGCCAGCTCTTCCCTTGCCAAAGCACTGTACCTGCTGAAAAACCACGACCATGCCGCACACATCTGCCACCAGGCCGACTGGATCGCAGGCCAGCTGTGCGGTCATTTCGATATCAGCGATGAAAACAACTGCCTCAAGCTGGGCTATGACCCGGTAAATCGTGAGTGGCCGAAGTGGCTGACCGGGCTTGGTATCGACAGCACATTATTACCACGCACGTATGTTCCCGGCACCACCATCGCCCCTGTAGATATAAATATCGCGCAGCAACTGGGCATCCCCGCTCACTGCCGGCTTGTTGCTGGCACCACTGACAGCATCGCCGCCTTCATTGCGACCGGCGCCTGCGAGACGGGTCAGGCCGTGACCTCGCTCGGCAGCACACTGGTGCTAAAGCTGATATCCGACAAACCGGTTTTTTCCAGCCGGCTTGGTGTCTACAGTCACCGCCTGGGCGATAGCTGGCTTGCAGGCGGCGCCTCCAACAGCGGTGGCAAGGTCTTGCTCAAATATTTCGACCAGACACGCATGGACGAGATGACGCCCTTGCTGGAACCCGGCACCCCTACCGGACTGGATTATTATCCGCTGGCACAGGCCGGTGAACGCTTTCCGCGCAACGATCCCGGCCTGCAGCCCTTGCTCGATCCGCGGCCTGATGATGAAGTGAAATTCTTCCAGGCCATGCTAGAAGGCATTGCCAGTATTGAAGCCGAAGGCTACAGGGCACTTTCACAACTGGGGGCGCCGGCAGTAACAAAAGTATTTACCTCGGGCGGAGGCAGTTCCAACCCGGCATGGCGTAAAATACGCGAACTGAAACTGGGCGTGCCGGTGGAAATTGCAGAACACAGCGAAGCCAGTTACGGCACCGCCCTGCTGGCAATGCGCGCAATCGTTTAAGCAAAATCCGCCAATGCGGAATGCAAAGCGACTATGCGGAACTCCGGCACATAAACAGCACCTGGAGCACTGATGGTTAACTATATAAAAGGTATTAATGATTGTTTAAGCGGTTTCGGCCTGATCTTCAAATCCGGCATTCGTCGTTATGTCATCATACCGCTGATCATTAATACCGGCCTTTTCGCCACAGCTATCTATATATTGAGCCAGCAAATGGACGCCTGGATGCAAAAGCTGCTTCCGGGCTGGCTTTCATGGCTGGAATGGCTGATCTGGCCATTATTTGCTGTCACTATTTTATTGATCGTGTTCTTCAGCTTTACATTGATCGCAAATCTTATCTCTGCACCGTTTAACAGTTACCTGTCCGCCAGTGTTGAACAAAAGCTGACGGGTTCAAAACCTGAAAACATGGTCAATGAACCTCTGTGGAAAACCGTGGTGCGAACTGTCAGGGCCGAAATCCGCAAAACTCTTTACTTTCTACTCTGGCTGATACCGTTAGCACTGCTGACCATCATCCCCGTTATCAATGTGGCTGCCCCTTTTGCATGGTTCCTGTTTGCCGCCTGGTCGTTCTCGATTGAATACACCGACTCCCCCCTGGGCAACCGCGGCATGCTGTTCGATGAAATCCGCGCCTACAATCGAAATAACAGGATGCGCTCGCTGGGCCTGGGTACCGGGGTTTTCCTCATGACCAGTATCCCCGTGCTTAATTTTCTTGCGATGCCGGTTGCAGTCTGTGCCGCGACAAAAATGACCAGCAGGATATCTGCTCAAACATCAAGCTGAGATATGGACGAAAGGATCACAGAACTTGAAATCAGGTTGACACATCTCGAGGATACGATCGATGTGTTGAATCAAACCATCATTGAGCAGCATAAGCTGATCGATCAACTGCAACTGCAAATTTCAATTCTTGAGAAAAAATTGAAAGCCTCCGCCGCATCCAACATTGCGCACGAAAGCGAGGAAACGCCACCACCGCATTATTAACAGCACAGCAGTAATACTGCATGCACTGCCAGCCCCAGAAGAAGACGCTGATTATCTGGAACAGTCAGGATTGGCGTTATAGAAAAATTTATAGATATTAACTCTCGCAGAGGCGCAGGGTGCGCAGAGGAATTTTGGGGTTAGAAAATTATCGCCTCATGAATTACTTGGCGATCTTGGCGCCTTAGCAAGAGAAAATAACAAATAAACTCTCGCCAAGGCGCAAAGCCCGCAAAGGTGTTTCGGGTAAGAACAAAATAAACATCGAAGTTCTCTGCGGGCCCTGCGCCTCTGCGAGAGAAAAAACAAACAAACTCTCGCCAGGACGCAAAGTACGCAAAGATGTTTGGGGTAAGAACAAAACAAACATTGAAGTTCTTGGCGACCTTGGCGCCTTAGCGAGAGAAATATAAAACATAAATCTCGCAGAGACGCAGGGAGCGCAGAGATATTTTTGAGTGGAAAAACACATCAAACACTCTGCGCCTCTGCGAGAGAAAAACAAATAAACTCTCCCAAGGCGCAAAGCCCGCAAAAGTATTT
>CALLCZ010000089.1 GCA_937998645.1 uncultured Gammaproteobacteria bacterium | reverse complement strand
CTAGCAAGAAGAGCAAAAGCTTCTACAGCAGCCCGAGATACCTCGCTATTGTCGAGCGCTTCAAACAGCAATTGCCTGAAATGGTAAAAGAGCTCTCCGAAGCCGTGCGTACGGAAAACTGGGAGCGGGTAAAAGATAAATCACATGAGCTCAAGGGTATTGGTGGCGCCATGGGATTTCCTCAAATTACCGAAATCGCTCGTCAGATGCACACCCAGGCGAGCGATGAAAACTATGATCATGTGACGCTAACGTGTGCAGAACTGGAACAGGAGTGTCAGAACCTGGTCCAGTCATTCAATCAGGCTGACAGCTAGTCCCGGCCACTATTACAGGTACAAGGGACGAGTAACGAGGGACAAGGTATAACAAAGACGATATCCGCCCCTTCCCGTTCTGGTAGAGGGCTGAGGTGAGGGAACACTAAGACGTCGCCTGAATGAATTATAAACAAATTTCATGGCATACCTACAAAACTGGGATGCTGCGTCCGGGTTACAAACAACAATTTTTTCTCTGCGTTCTCCGCGCCTCTGCGAGAAAAATTACAGGTACTAGGGACGAGTATCGAGGGACAAGGGAAAACAAAGGCAATATCCGCCGCCGGTTCACAAGGTTTTCAACCAGCGATCAAGTTCCTGTTGATATTCCGGCTGGCTCAGCAGGAAGCCATTGTTGTGGTCACCTCGCATGCGTACAAACTGTTTTGGCTGATTTGCCAGATCATAAACCTTCTCACCCAGGTGAAACGGCATGATCTCATCCTCCGGGCTGTGCAACACAAGCACAGGGTAATTCACGTGCTGGATGTACTGCGCAATATTGAAGTCATAACGCATCACGACCAGGCGGGATAAAATCCTGAATACCGCCCTGGCAAAATCCCTGGCTGAACTTAATGTTGATTCCAATATCAGGCCACGTGCCTGAACTCTGGATGCCAGCTTCGCTGCCGCGGCACCACCGAGGGAACGTCCGAAAATTATGACATTTTCAGGATCAAAGCCTTTTTCCGCCGTGAGATAAAGCCAGGCTGCGTTGGCATCCTGGTACAAGCCCTGTTCACTCGGGCTTCCCTCGCTTTGGCCATAACCACGGTAGTCTATGATAAAGACATTCAGGCCAAGGTGATGAAACAGTTCTATCGATTCACGACGGTGTGAGATATTGCCGGCATTGCCATGAAAGAACAGCAGTACATTTTCAGACTGCTGGTGAGGGATATACCAGCCATGCAGTTGAACGTTATCTGCAGTTTGAAGCGTTACATCTTCATAATCCAGATCCCACTGCGCTGGTGTTTGATACAGCTTGCTCATCGGGTAAAAAATCATGTGCTTTTGCTGAAAATACATCAGGCCATTCAGCAGCAGCAAGCCAAATACAGCATAAATCACAAAACCTGTCATTTTTTTTATCACTGGCGTGTTGGCAATAATTAATCAGGAGCGTAGCTATTATATTTCATAATGATGCAGTGCTCCTGCCTGAAATGCTACGCGATCACCCGCGCCAGCTGGTTATTTACTAACCGCTTTCCCTGACCTGCATTTCGACTGAACCTGTCGGGAGACGGGTCAACAGGTTCAGGACGAACCTATATTTACATGTAAAACAGTGGCGTATTTATTGCTTTATGTCAGTTTTTATATAACTGCGTCATGATATTGTGAAATTGTAGATTACATTTAAATTTGCACGGAGGAGTGAAATATGCAGATACCATTACAGATCACTTTTCGGGATTTAGAACACTCAGATGCGATTGAAAAAGCTGTTCGCGAAAAGGCAGAAAAGCTGGACCAGTTCACGCAAATCATGAGCTGCCGCGTTGTGATTGGAATGATCAACAAGCATCAGCACAAGGGTACCCTGTATCAGGTTTCAATTGACCTGACAGTTCCGGGCAAGGAAATCATGGTGAGCCGTGATCATGGTATTGATCACTCTCATGAAGATATTTATGTCGCCATTCGCGATTCTTTCGACGCAGCCCGCAGGCAGCTCCAGGACCACCATCGGATATCACACCACAAAGTGAAGGTCCATAAGGTGCCGCCTCATGGACGCGTCTCCGAGTTGTTTGCCGGCGAAGGTTACGGACGGATTGAAACAGCGGACGGCAGGTCAGTCTATTTCCACCAGAACAGTGTGCTCAACGATGAATTCTCCGGGCTTGATGTAGGCACCGAGGTTCGCTTCTCGGAAGAGCAGGGCAACGAGGGGCCGCAGGCGAGTTCGGTACAGCGTGTGGGCAAGCATCATATCGCAGGATAGGGCGGTGAATAGCGCGCAATGCGGCGTGCTGCGCGCTCTATGATTTTTAGCCAGACACTCAGGATTGCTTGCGTAGGGGAGGTTATAGATATTTACTCTCGCAGAGGCGCAGGGAACGCAGAGGATAATATTGTTTTGTTGCAAAGGCGACTTTAATCGCGAATATCGGCGATTCGCGGCTGAAGCCGCTCCTGCAGATAATGCTCAATTCAACAAAGCAAGTGTAAGCTCTGCGTTCCCTGCGCCTCTGCGAGAAAACAGGTTGTAAAACCTCCAACATCGGCTGATTTATCAGCCAGGCGACAACGCACCGCAACTGTCAGATAAATTCGGAACCAGTACACAATAATGAAAGATGACAGATGTGTCCGGTTTTTGCAGTGGCTACTGCCACAGCTGCATATGCGTTGGCAGGGTTTTCGCAAGGTACGCAAGCAGGTCTGTAAACGTATTCAACGACGCATCAGTGAACTGGAATTAACGGATGTCGATGCCTATCGCCAATACCTGCTTACCCATGCAGATGAATGGCGCATCCTCGATCATTCATGCCGGGTAACGGTCTCCCGCTTCTATCGTGACAAGGTCGTTCTCGAACATGTACGTACCGAAGTACTGCCCGAGTTGGCCGAGGCTGCGATTGCTGCCGGTGATACCACTTTACGAAGCTGGAGTGCGGGCTGCGCCATGGGTGAAGAGGCCTACAGCCTGATACTGATCTGGGATAAATCAGTTGGTATCGATTATCCGCAACTCGATATAGAGATTGTCGGTAGCGATATCGATGAATTGCTGCTGCAAAAGGCTATACGCGCCTGCTATACATATGGCAGCATCAAGGCACTGCCTGGGTCATGGTTGAAGTCAGCATTCACCCAACAGAATAACGAATACTGTCTTGAGTCGCGTTTGCGTAACAAGGCGTGCTTCAGCAGGCAGGATATTCGCGACAGGCATACAAAAGGTTCTTTTCATATCGTATTCTGCCGCAACATGGCTTTCACTTACTTTGATAACGCGCTTCAAATCGAGATACTGGATTATATTCACCACACGCTGGTAGATGGTGGAGCGCTGGTTATCGGCGGCCACGAATCTCTGCCCGATGGTTTTAGCGGCTTTGAGCAATGGTCAAAGCAAAGGGCAATATTTAGAAAAAAGTTAACGGTTTACAATGAAGCGTAAATAGCAGTAATCAATGAATTACCGTGGTAAATTGTTTCTTCAGTTTCGTTGCCATTGGGTAATCATTTCATCAGAGGGCTTACGTCTGTGGAAAGAATGAAAGCATTGGTAAAGTCACGTGCCGAACCCGGCATCTGGCTGGAGCAGGTACCTGTTCCTGTGGCAGCTACCAACGAAGTGCTGATCAGGATCCACAAAACCGGCATCTGTGGCACCGACGCGCACATCTATAACTGGGACGACTGGGCACAGAATAATATTCAAACACCCCGCATCATCGGCCATGAATTTGTCGGTGAAATCGTTGAACTCGGTCACGGTGTTACCGGCTATGCCGTGGGTGACCGCGTAACCGCAGAAGGCCATATCACCTGCGGTCATTGCCGCAATTGTCGAGCCGGTAAACGACATCTATGTGCCGAAGCCATTGGTATTGGTGGTGGTCGTGATGGCGCATTTGCCGAGTACCTGGTGATGCCGGCCGGGAATCTGTGGCCGGTGCATGATGATATCCCGTCTGACATTGCTGCCATTCTCGACCCATTCGGTAATGCTGTTCATTGCGCACTATCATTCGACGTCACCGGTGAAGATGTACTGATTACCGGTGCCGGTCCGATCGGCATCATGGCCGCTGCAGTGTGTCGCTTCATCGGTGCCCGTCATGTGGTAATCAGTGATATCAATCCGTATCGTCTGCAGCTGGCTGAAAAGGTCGGCATCAAATATACAGTGAATGCGGTGCGCCATGGTTTACCCGAAATGATGCACGCATTGAATATGTCCAATGGTTTTGATGTTGGACTGGAGATGTCGGGCAGCCCTGATGCTTTTAATGATATGCTCGATGCCATGTACCATGGCGGCTGCGTTGCACTGCTCGGCTTCCTGCCACCACAAACCGTGATCAACTGGGACACGGTTATATTCAAGGGCCTGCATCTAAAGGGCGTGTATGGCCGCGAGGTGTTCGAAACCTGGCATAAGATGTCACAGTTGCTGCGCAGTGGGCTCGATATTTCAGCCATTATTACCCATCGCTTTCCCGTGAGTGAATTTGAGCAGGCGTTTGAACTGGTACATTCGGGGGAATGCGGAAAAGTGATTCTGGACTGGGAGGCCTGAGCCATGTCGAAACCGAACCAGCGATTCGCGGCAGAACTGAATTATCTTCGTGAGCAGGGACTGTATAAAGACGAGCGCGTGATCACCACACCCCAGGGTGTGGTAATCAAAACACGTCAAGCCGGCGAGGTGCTTAACTTCTGCGCCAACAACTATCTGGGCCTGGCCAATCACGAAGACATTGTTGATGCCGCTATGCAGGCATTGCGGGACCACGGCTTCGGCATGGCATCGGTTCGCTTTATCTGCGGCACGCAGGACCTGCATAAGCAACTGGAGAGTGCGATTGCCGAATTTCTCCGTACCGAGGATGCCATTCTGTATAGCTCGTGTTTTGATGCGAATACCGGCCTGTTTGAAACCCTGCTGGATGAAAACGATGCCATCATCAGCGATGCCCTGAACCATGCGTCCATCATCGATGGGGTGCGCCTGTGCAAGGCAAAACGCTTTCGTTATGCACATGCGGATATGGCTGATCTCGAAGTACAGTTACGACAGGCGCAATCATGCCGCACCCGGCTGATTGCCACCGATGGCGTGTTCAGCATGGATGGTGACGTTGCAAAACTCGATGTTATCGTTGAGCTGGCTGAAAAATACCAGGCACTGGTGATGGTGGATGATTCACACGCAACCGGCGTAATCGGTGTAACCGGTCGCGGTTCGGCCGAGTACCACAACGTGATGAAACATATTGATATATATACCTCCACACTGGGCAAGGCGATGGGCGGCGGGTCCGGCGGCTTTACGGCCAGCAGCCAGGATGTAGTCGACCTGCTGCGCCAGCGCTCACGACCTTACCTGTTTTCCAACACCATGATGCCCGCACTCGCAGCTGCCGGTATCAAGGCGTTTGAGTTGCTTTCTGCCTCAACCGGGTTACGTGACCGACTGCATGCGAATACACGCTACTTCCGTGATGCCATGACAGCGGCCGGCTTCGACATCAGGCCCGGCGACCATCCGATCGTACCCATCATGCTGTACGATGCGGCGCTGGCAAAAAAAATGGCCAGCACGTTGCTGGAGCAGGGCATCTATGTGATCGGTTTTTCCTACCCGGTGGTGCCTAGAGGCCAGGCGCGCATTCGGGTTCAGGTTTCTGCGGCGCATACACGGGAGCATATTGACAGGGCTGTTGAAGCGTTTACTGCTGTGGCGAGGGATTTAAATGTGCTTTAGTGCGGTTAAATCGGGATCTGGGATCCAGTATCAGGAATGATGATTTCCTCCCAAACTCCAGTCAGTCTTACCTGGATCGACACCCCCACACCCGCTTATTCATCGTCACTCCCGCGGAAGCGGGAGTCCAGTGTCTGTCAAACATTCGCTGTTTAAGCCGCTCCAACGTGATTGTTTGATCTAAATCAACTCGATCTCCCGTGATTATCATTATTTTTAGATGTATAACACAGGGGGGAATCATGATGAAAACACCTATTTTAATTCTCAGGCAAGCCTTCGCTATTACAGCTTTCGTGGTATTGATAGTGTCGGTGAATGCCGGCTGCAGCAGTAGCGGTGATGGTGATGCCGTTAATATACCAGGGACTGTTCCCAATCTCCTCAACTACGAAATAAGCCAGGTCAACGGAGTGTCGATGACCCTGGCGGTGAATCCTGAGGCGACCGTGTCGTCAATGTTGCTGAACGGCACCCTGGACCGCACCAGCGAGACCATCACGCTGAATGCACAGATCCCACCAGCCATGGACGTCAGCACGGTTGGCTTTCTTGAGGGTCTGGAGGCATCTTTTGTCGGCTATAAGCTTTATGTAGTCTCGGCTGCGGCCTGGAGCGGCGACGGCAATCCCACCAGTGGCGAGTTCGACATCGTGTCTGCCAACGAACAGGATACGATTAACGTGAAGGTCAATAACGCAATACCCGGCGTCGACGTCACGTATACACCAAACGGCTTAGAACCCACTTCAATCTCTTTGACCTGGCAAGCGTTCGATGATGCTTTTGATAATCCCGTCGTAAACCAAGAGTTTGCAGCTGTCGCTTCCTTTGCGACCAGCTTACTGCGTATTGTGTATGAACAGGGCGACCTGGTTGTGCAGACACTCGAGTTCATCGGCGAAAACAGTGATCTCATGGAAGCAATCGGCACAGTCGGGGAGGATTGTGACATGTTCCCAGTCGATCTTCCTCCAGACATAGTGGTGGCAGATCCTGGTTCCTTTACGGTGGGCTGGAACGATTCGAATAATGATATCAGTATCGGCTCGGGCGACAGGGTATTCCTCGAGTTCTTTGAATGCTGGGTTAATGAAGAATCCGATCCCGTTGCCAGGTTGTATAATCGCGGAATCACCTTTAACAATTACACCGAGGTTCAGAGTGGTAACGTGATCACCAGGGTTGGCTTCGAATCACCAGACGGTATCGTCGCCGGTATGGTCTTTGACTTTCTGGAGATTACTGAAACTGAAGATAACGGTATCAATACTGTGATATCCAGCGCTAACACGATTACGGTTAGTGGTGGTTTCAGCATGGTATTCACCGCGCCGTGATAGAGATGAAATAGCCTCAAATAACGCCAACGACGCAAATATGTTTTATTAACATGAATAAATTTGCGTTGTTTGCGTTTTTTGCGGCAGATGCTTTTGTATTCTTGCTATATATTAAGCTTCCACAACCCCAACAGACTCACCAGCATCAGGCCGCCACCAACCCAGCGTTTGAAGGCCTGATCGTTTTTCAAAATTACATCATGGGTTTTCAGCCCGGCCACATGCCCGATAGCAGCGACAGGCAGCAATGCCAGTGCGGTGAGAAAGTGCAGGTTTATGCCCAGTGCCGCGAACGCCGACATCTTGATGGTCACCAGCGTGAACCATAGAACAAACAGGGTATTGCGCAGCTGTTCTTTTGAGACATTACGCATAAACACGGCAACCATCAGCGGAGCACCGGTGAGAGAGGTACCGGCAACGTAGCCCCCGAGTAGCAGCAGCATCCTGTCGACCACCGGATTATGGCTCTCGATGGCCCAGTTCAGCAGCCAGATACAGGCATAGAACAGGGAAATCGAGTAGATAAACACCAGCAGCCACAACGTCGGCAGGCTGACCAGACCGAGTACACCGACCAGCGCAGCTGGCACGACCAGTACCGAAGACTGCTTCAGATAGTCCCAGTCGACGTTGTTCAGCCGGGTACGCAGGGTAAGACTGGAAAAGAACAGCAGGTGGGTGCCGATGATGGGCAGCCAGGTAAGGGGATCAGGTTCAATAAACAGCATCAGCGGCAGCCCGAGAGCGGCGCCACCAAAGCCAAGTCCGGAGCGAACGAAGCCGGCCCAGAGAAAGAGCAGGGCGACCAGCAGCATCTGGATTGGGGTCAAATCAAGCAGCATGGCGCGGACTTTATCTTATTCAGTACTGGAGGTTTAGCATTTTGTTTTCTCGCAGAGGCGCAGAACACGCAGGGTTAACACTTGCTCTATTGAATTGAGCTTTATCTGCAGGAGCGGCTTCTGTTGCGAACATCTATTATTAGTGGCCGAGGCCGATCCTGCAATAAAACAATATAACCTCCTGCGTTCTCTGCGCCTCTGCGAGAGTAAATTTCTTCCCAGCCTGCCTGTTGCGCCGTTTTCTGGCATTATTGCATCCCATGGCTGAATTTATAAAACCATCTAAATCAATATCGTCACTCACCGGTCGCGCGATCGGTGATTTCAACATGATCCGTGAAGGCGACCGAATCCTGCTCGGCCTGTCCGGCGGCAAGGATTCACTGACGCTGCTGCATGTGCTGCATTATTTGCAGCAACGCGCACCGGTAAAGTTCGAGCTGGCCGCGATGACGGTTGATCCAATGGCTGGCGATTTTGATCCGTCACCGATGATCCCATATCTCGCCGAGCTGGGCGTTGAATACCATTACAAACGCGAACCGATCATGGACATGGCGAAGGAACATATGGGAAAAAATTCATATTGTGCTTTCTGCTCACGCATCAAGCGTGGCGTAATGTACAGCACGGCTCGTAATAACGGCTTCAATGTGATCGCGCTGGCGCAGCACCTGGATGACCTGGCAGAGAGCTTTCTGATGTCGGCATTTCACGGTGGCAGACTCAAAACCATGAAAGCGCATTATGTGAATGATGACGGTGATTTGCGAATCATACGACCACTTGTGTATGCACGCGAACGACTGACGCGCGATTTTGCACAGAAAAACGACTTGCCTGTGATTGCAGATTCCTGTCCTGCGTGTTTCTCGATGCCGACACAACGCCAGCATATGAAGGAATTACTCGCAGCCGAAGAAGCGCAGAACAGGCTGTTGTTCAAGTCCCTGCTGACTGCAATACGGCCGCTGATGAGCGAGGGGCATGAAAAAGCAGTGAACAATGAACAATGATCAATTGTAGCCTGGATGAAACGAGGTGGCCTCAATTCGGTTGCACTCGACAAATTCATCAGGAATGAATTTGAAAAGCTTTAGCTGGCCCCATCCCCATGGGCAGAATACATGGATGTATTCTGTAATACGGGGGTTCTGAACACTATTCTGGAATTCCAGTGCCATGCACACTGTTACTGAACTCGACATCCTTGAACAAATGAAAGCAGAGGGCGCACTGTTTATCCTCTTTGGTGGTGAGCATTGCAATGTCTGTCACACATTACGCCCGCAATTGACCTCTCTGCTGGATGAGCATTTTCCGGACATGCGTGCTGCTTATGTTGATTGCGAGCTGTCCCCTGAAATTTGCGCTCAACACAGCGTGTTCAGTTTGCCCGTTGTAAAAGTATACATAGATGGCATGCTGATTGCGGAAGACGCCAGGGCCTTCAGCCCGGGTGAGTTAATGCTGAGGATAGAGCGGCCATATGCGATATGGAAAGAGAACAGTGGATAATGAATAATTTTATCAGCTTGTAGTTTGTAGCCCGGATGAAACACAGTGTAATCCGGGATTTTTATGATCATATCCCTGATTCATTCCGCAACAACCAGGGTACTGCATAATAGTATATGATTCCAATTCATGAATTATTAAACCGTATCAAATGGGACAATGAATTCGGTCATGCTGAATTCATTATCGCTTACCATGATCGTTTTGAAGATGACGTTATCAAGGTTCCACTGAAAGAGCTGCTTTTTGAGAGGGAGGATCATTTTGATTTCGAGTTGACTGACGACATGGGAGAAACACACACTATACCGTTACACCGCATCAGAGAAGTTTACCGGAATGGCAAGTTAATCTGGCACAGGAGCGGTAGTGAGCAGTGAATGAGGAGATATAGTCCGTGACCAAAAGCAGTCGTTGTGAACTCATCACATGGGAGCACTTTTATAAACTTGCGCGCAAGTTATCCCTGGCAATGTACAATGCATCATTCCAGCCGGAAATCATTGTTGCAATCAGCCGCGGCGGCTGTATACCGGCACGCGTTATTTGCGATTACCTGGATGTATTTAACCTCGATGTAATCAAGATCGAACACTACCACGGTGTACACAAGGAAAAGACCGCGATACTACGCTATCCGCTGTCCGCAGATATAAACGGCAAACGCGTACTGTTAATTGATGACGTCAGCGATACCGGCGACAGCTTTGATGTAGCCATACAGCATTTGATGGAAAGTGGCGAACCTGCAGAACTGAAAACGGCCGCTTTGCATCACAAAACTATTTCCAGCTATATGCCGGACTATTACGCCGAAATTGTCCATGAATGGCGCTGGATAATATATCCATGGGCCGTTATGGAGGACCTGCGCAGCATCCTGGGGAGTATGGAAACACCTGCTGAAACGATCGAAGAATTTGACCGTTATCTCAAACAGCAGCATCAACTGGAAGCACCCGGGCAGACCCTCGAAGACGTATTTTCTATAGTAATTCAGACTTGATCTGCTCGTTTTGAATAAGCCCGTGCTGGAGATTTAACAACTTATACTCTCGCAGAGGCGCAGGGCACGCAGAGAAAATATAGATGGGTTTCTCACAAAAAATACAGATCCATCCACTGCGTACCTGGCGCCTTGGCGAGAAATAATAAAGCCTTTACTCTCGCCAAGGCGCAAAGCTCGAAAAGTGTTTATTCAAATAGTTGTATTAACCAACCTCTGCGTCCTCAGCGCCTCTGCGAGAGTGAACTTCTATAGCTTTTTATATAGCCAATCCCGATTGTACTGACAAAAAAACTTTATCTGAGTTTTAGCTGATATGACACTGACTGTCAGATTGAATCCTGACTATCACATATTATCGCTGCCTATTTGACTGATAGACTCGGCACTATGACTCTTCTTCAGTAACCGCATCAGGCCGTCTTCGACCATCATTCTTCCTTCTGTTCTCAGGCACTGCCTCGCCAAGATGTGTGGTCAGAGGGAATTCAACGTCCGTTATTTTCCGCCATTCGCCATGTCGCGGCGTTTTTTCTGTATTGCTTTCCCTGATGATCTTGCAGTTTTTCATAGCCTTTTGCAGTTGTAGCAGCCGGTCCAGTTTAGCCAGATCTTTTTTGTCGAGATTCAAAGCTGCTTCAACCCAGATGTCGACGATATTGTAAAAGTTCTGCTTCGTGATCGGGGCTACGATCTGGCGAATCTTCTTCATCGCACGAATGGTGTTGTGTGACTGCTTGTGGCTGTTCAAGTAGTCTTTTGTTGCCTGAATACCTTCGCCGTCTTCTGCCAGCACATCGATCACACCCATGTCATAGAGTTTCTCTGCGGTGTATGTTTCTCCACTCAGGATAATGCGTTCCGCCAGTGCCGGGCCAATCCTGCGTGCAAGCAGGTTATACGCACCCATGCCGGGGAACAGGTTAAAGAGTATTTCGGGAAATCCGAGCCGGGAGCTGCGCTCTGCAATGAGCGTATCGCATGACAGGGCCATTTCAAAGCCTCCACCGAGCGCCTGTCCCTGCACCAGCGATACCGTGGTAATTGGCAGGTCGTAATTATTGATGTTACGAATCAGGAGATCAATGGTCTTGTATGCATAGGAGCGCAGCTGTTCTTCATTGCCATCAATTATGTACTGCTTGAACAGTTCGAGGTCTCCACCCAGGTTGTAGATTCCGGGTATTTTCGAGGCCAGGACCAGGTGCCGGAACGGCCAGACCAGGCCGGATTCCTGCTTTTTATAAGTCGTGGAAAGCTGTTGCTGTAACTGAAATAACTCCTCGACCAGGGTCGCATTCAGGCAGGGCCTGGGCTCAGGCTGCGTCCAGCACCAGATAGAGCTGGTTTCCGGTTCGTAGCGCGTCGTGAACTGGGTAAACTCTGATTGCGGCTTGATTTCCCTTTGGGGTATACCACCCTGTGCTCCATGTACAAGTTTCATTATTATTACCACCTGATTTTTTATAAAACTGACATGACTGAGCCCATATCATGACAATTTTTGACCAATACGGCAAATTATATTTTTATATATAATAATTTCGAATCTCACTGAAATTTATGAAAAAAAGTTCTAGACGTACGATATTCTGGACAGTACTATGAAGACTTGGGAATAAATAAAACTGTAAAGAAATTTGTAAACAGAATGTAAAGAGTTTGTCGTTGTTGCCAAGGGAAAAAAATAATCGCTAAGGATTAATGGAATAGGCGTAATTAAAGAATCCTGGGCCTGGCTCAGGTGACAGTTGGGATGTCGTAATAATAATAATTGTCAGAAGAATAATTATGGCATTAGATAAAGTAGCGGAAATTATTGCGAAAACAGCGCATTGTAAAGTTGAAGACATCACGCCTGAAACCAAACTCGAGGCACTGGGCATTGATTCATTAAAAGCTATTACCGTACTGTTTGAGCTCGAAGAAGCCTTTGATACAGAAATTCCAAATGAGCTTATTTCATCTATCATTACAGTCAATGATATTCTAGACAGGCTGGGAACTGCTAATTGCTAAACTACCGATTTTGATGTTGTATCAATGAATCGCCGGGTTGTAATCACAGGATTGGGTGCGGTCTCAGGGCTGGGCTTAAACGCGACTACGTTCTGGCAAGAATTAATAGCAGGTCAATCTGCTATCAGGCCCTTAAAACTGCCCATCGAAAATATTAAAATATCCATAGGCGCCCTGGTTCCCGAGTTTGATCCTGAATGCCATTTCTCTTCTGATGACCTCACATTATTAGATCGTTTCTCCCAGTTAGCAGTTATTGCTGCCAGGGAAGCAGTTTGCGATGCTGGTCTGTGCAGCGGGGAAGACAGTATCAGGCAGGCAGCAGCAATTATCGGCAGTGGCTGCGGCGGGAAACACACAGACGAAGCCACCTATGATCGTCTTTACAAACAACAACGTTCACGAGCGCATCCACTGACTATACCGAAAGGCATGCCGAGTGCTGCCGCGAGCATGGTGAGCAAGCACCTTGGCATCAAAGGACCGACATTCGCACTTGCCAGTGCCTGCGCTTCCGGCTCACACGCAATAATTCAAGGATGCACGATGATTCAATCAGGAATGGTCGATGTTGCCCTTGTAGGCGCTTCTGACGCACCATTCACTTTTGGCCTTCTTAAATCATGGGAAGCTTTAAGGGTAGCAACAGATGATACTTGCCGTCCCTTTTGCGCTGACCGTAGCGGTATCGTATTAGGAGAGGGCGCCGGGATGGTGGTGCTGGAGTCTGAACAACACGCTAAAGCACGCAGCGCCCGAATATATGCAGAGCTTGCCGGTTGTGGAATGACATCTGATGCTGGCCACATCACGAGGCCTGACATTACAGGTATTTCGAGTGCAATAATTAATGCTCTTAATTATGCAGGCATAGACCCTGATGAAGTTGACTATGTTAATGCGCATGGAACGGCCACCCAGGCCAATGATATCGCAGAGACAGCAGCCATTAATCAAGTATTTGGGGATCGCGCAAAAAAACTTGCGGTGTCTTCAACAAAATCAATGCATGGACACGCACTAGGCGCATCAAGTGCACTGGAACTTATCGCATCTACTCTCGCTATATATCACGGAATAATCCCGCCAACAGCAAATTTTACTGTTGCAGATGAGCAGTGTGATCTTGATTATGTGCCCAATATTGCACGTGAGCAGGAGATGGATGTAGCCATTTCCAACTCATTTGCCTTTGGTGGTCTTAACTCAGTAATAGCAATCAGAAAACATTCATGAAATTTATTTCCTGAATTATGACCAGTAACATCATAGAGAAGATTACCAGCCATAATATTCACTGCTATGGGTCTGAAGAATTATTGAAATTTGAAAAACAAATGACACGTTATTTCGAACGCGAATATGAACGATGGCGTGGAAATAATAATACACCAGAAAGTTATAACACCAGCTCTTTTAAAGGCGACATTGTACCCAAAGAAGAAAATACCCGATCAATCGATCATTACAATAAAGATTTAAAGATATATCAGGCGTTTCTTGATAAGAAATATATGGCGTACTCAATGGCATATTATGGTATATCAGAAAATCCAGAAACAATAAACCAATCTATATCCTTAGAGCAGGCTCAAAAAGAAAAATACAAATTAATTGTTCAACGAGCCGATATCCAGGATGGTCAGAATATTTTAGATATAGGCTGCGGTTTTGGAGGCTTTATAAAGTATTTATTTGAGGAATTTCCCAATATAACAGTAACCGGATTAAATCCTAGCGCCACGCAAACTGAATATATACGTAATGCTTTGACTTTTGACAGCTCACGCTTCAACTTACTACAACAACGCTTTGATGAAAACAGTCAAAATTCAATTCCACACAACACGTATGATCGCATAATATCAATTGGCGCATTTGAACACTTTTCTAATTTTGATTTTCTTTTCAAATATCAAAATAATATATTAAAACAAGGTGGGAAATGTCTTCATCACCTCATCGTATCGGTTGATACAATCCCACACTTTTTAAATGCAGAAAATACACTAATGGCGGATTACTTCCCTGGCGGACACATCTGGCCATACTCAGAACTGAAAAGACATAATACACACCTTCAGTTAAAAGACTGCTGGTTTGTTAATGGCATGAATTACTGGAAGACCCTGGACGAATGGCATAAACGATTTTGGCAGGCTATCGATCAACTATTCCCGGATTATTTGTCGATTGAAGACGTGGAGTCCTGGAACAGGTATTTTGTACTATGCAAGGCCATGTTCCGCCCTGATCAAGGCAGAAGCTATGGAGTAGGGCATTATCTATACGAGAAAACCTAGGCGTGTTTTGCCGAATCAACTGACTCCACCCATTTAACGGCTTCTTCAGCGCTTAATGGCTTACTAAAGAGGAATCCCTGAATAACCTCACCACCCATCTTTTTTATAGCTGCCAGTTCAGCCATAGTTTCAACACCTTCGAAGATATTGCTGATCCCCAGACCCTGACTCATGGTAACAATGGCTTTGACAATACTTCTGAGGTTATTGTTGGCATCAATCTCTCGCACCAATGTTTTATCTACCTTGATAATATCTATAGGCAGGCGCGCAAGATAATTCATTGAGGTATAGCCGGTACCAAAATCATCCAGCGCAATTGTACAACCGATAGAATGCATTTTATCAAGCAGCTGCCTGGTTTTATCAAAATCATTTATAAGCAGTGACTCTGTAATCTCGAACTCAATTTGAGAAGGGTTGATGCTAGATTGTTCAATTTTATTTCTTACAAAATTAAAAAATTCGAGATCATTACATTGTAAAGCAGAAAGATTGATAGAAACGTTAATACCCTTGATGTGATTGTTACTGATAAAGTCGATAACATTTGATACAACCCATTCACCTACTGAGTATATCAGCCCGGTCTCTTCCAGCAACGGGACAAACTGGTTTGGTTGAATTTCGCCATACTTTTTATTATTCCAGCGTATCAGCGCTTCAAAGCCGGTAGTCACACCTGTCAGACAGCTTATTTGTGGCTGGTAAAGCAGGTCAAACTCATTATCAGCAAGTGCGCCATGCAACTCGTGCTCCAGTTCCAGCCTGTGGCGTAACTGTATGGACATACTTTCATCATAAAAATGAAACTGGTTGCCGCCTTCTTTTTTCGCACGGTACATTGCTGTATCTGAATTTCGCAATAATACCAGCGGCGTTTCTCCATCGAGTGGATAAATACTTACGCCTACGCTAACACCAAGATGGATCTTATGAGACTGAATTAGAAATGTTTTTGTTAAACATTGTATTATCTTTTTAGCAACATGAATCACCTCATTGGTGTCATGCAATTCTTCCAGAACAACAACAAATTCATCACCGCCATTTCGCGATATCGTGTCGTTATTACGCAATGTAGTGTTCAGCCTTGTGGCCACTTGCTGCAGCAACTCATCACCAATGGCATGTCCTAAACTATCATTTACGTTTTTAAACCGGTCCAGATCAAGAAACAGAATAGCAAACTGATGCTTATCTCTTGATGATTTTTTAATTGACTGTCCTATACGATCGACCAGAGTATTTCTATTGGGCAATCCTGTTAACTCATCATTATATGCAAGATATTGCAGTGTTTGCTCGGCTGTTTCCTTTTTATCAATTACCCTTTCAAGGTTGGCATTTATCTCTACAAGATCACTGGTTCGTTCCTGTACTTTCATTTCCAGCTCACGCTTGTTTTCTTCAAGTTCGGACTGAATCATCTCACGAGCGCCTATCTCCTTATTAAGATCATCGATTAGTTGTCTGTTATTTAACTTGAGTTCTATCTCTTTTTTATGACTACGATTTATATTAAAACTTGTTGTTATCATTAAACTCATAAATATGACAAAAGCAAATGCCATATAGTAATAAATTGCATCTCCGAGAATAATGAATACAGAAAATATTGCTATTGCTTGAGGGAGCAAGTACGCGAGGTACGCGCTTCTATATGTAGAAAGCGTTGTGATGCTTCCGGTTATGAGGCCAAAATTAATTAAAAATACAAAATTTCGTAAAGCCTCATCATCTGGCTTGTGAAGCATGAACTCGTATATTGCCCATATGATCCCAATCGTGAGCGTAAATAGTATATGAGTGTGTAAATAAGATTTTAATTTAAACTTGGCTGTATAAATGTAATGATTCGATACAGCAATACGAAATAACGAAAATATAATAATCCCCGCACTTAGCCACAGCGAACTTTCCATATGGCTGGTATTCTTAAGCAACAGGTAGACCAGGCATGCAGCAAAAATATTGGCCAGGCCACCCGATAATGTTGCTTTAAAAAGCGGCTCTACCTGCTCTTCAAGTAAAACTTCATTTTTATGTGAAATTTTTTCGTACATATTTCGACATACAAGTGTCTTTTACTCGATTCTCATGTCCATAATGTTGCTCATCCTGGTCAGTATCCGGATTTACAGCAGAAATTGGCTGTATTTATTAGAAATGATTTATAAGTCCCTGAAACATAAGGATAGACCAGTATTATCCAACTGTGAGTTTTTTGTCCGCTTTTGGGTGATTTTTGTACGATATTTACAACCCATTGACAAAACTCTAACTTATTGTTTTATAGACTAATAATCACATCCTACGGGCTTTAATTGGGATATTTCCAATAAAGATATTGCAAAATATTTTCCTCAATCCGTTAACTACAGGACTCAACAACCTAAAAAAGCCGATGCTATCAGGGCTAGTAGGGAAATAGCCTGGTTGCCCGCCAGCAACAGAACACTATGTATATCACTATTGACGTCTAATGCTTATACATATAGTTTGGCTCCCATAATAATTTCAAAAATCAGAGCTCTCTTCCGGCGATACAAATATGATTCACATAACGCGTTCAGTCCTTGCCTGTGCAACCCTGTTTTTCATCTTTATCAGCAGCAACGCGCATGCTGTTGATGGCGCACCCGTTTTATCCCGTATTCAGAAATCCGGAAAACTGGTGGTGGGCACATCCGGCAACATACCATTGATGTCCGAAAAATTAATGACTGGCGAGCTTGTAGGCTTTGATATTGATATAGCAAAAGCCATGGCCGATACTATGGGTGTCAATCTTGAATTGAAATCCATGCCTTTTGATCAACTTATTCCTGCACTTGAACAGGGCATGGTTGACATTGTTCTTTCTAACATGACTATGACTATGGACAGAAACATGCGAGTCGCTTTTGCCGGTCCATATTTTGTCTCCGGAAAATGCCTGATTACCAAAGAACAGGAAATAGCACAGGCAGACAATCCGGAAGACCTTAAGGAAGCTGATGCAAAAATTGCTGTTGTAAAGGGCACCACCAGCGAAAATTTCGCAAAGGAATTGCTACCACTAGCCAGGCGCATGCCCGTTGAGAATGTTGATAAAGGGACAAACATGGTTGCAAGAGGCGAGGCCAACGCCTTTCTAACTGACTTCCCGATTTGTCTGAGTGTCATGAAACGCCACCCGGACAGCGGTTTCCAGTCAGTCGTTTCTTTATTGACTTACGAACCGATAGGCATAGCGCTGCCTGCCAATGACCCGTTATTGATGAACCTTGCAAGAAATTTCATCGACCGTGCTGAAAATGTTGGCTTAATGCATGGACTGTCTCTTAAATGGTTTGGACAGGCCAAACTGTCTGTAATTAGTGAATAAACTAATACAGCGCATACCCACCATCCTACGTCTTCCTGTAATGAGAAAAGGAGCCTTTTTCTATAAGCACGGCATTCAATTGATTTAACATGTCACACATGCACCAGTTACTGTTAAATCGGGAGATCTATGAGGAGCTTATTCAACACCGCATTCCGTTAGCGAAACAGTTTCTCTGGATTGTGACCGCTGACATTAAAGATATGCATGTTGAAATGTCCGGTGCATATGCGCCATTTCTTGAGTTGCTTGCCAAGCTCGTATCAAGCGGTGTTGCTGTACGCCTGATTCACGCAAAAGAACCGGGGCCACGGTTCAGGGAAGACTTTGATCGATACGATGAACTGGTCGACAGTGATCTGTTTGAAAGGATTCTTTGCCCGCGCGTACATACCAAGGCCGTCATCATCGATAGTAAAATAGCCTTCGTGGGCTCACCCAATCTGACCGGCGCAGGCATGGGCAGCAAACACGAAGACAAACGTAATTTCGAGGCCGGCTTTTTGTTTGAGGATCCCGATGAAATTCAGAAACTGACCAGCTGGGTCGATCAGTTGTACCTGGGTGAACACTGCAAGAACTGCAAACGGCGTGATTATTGCCCGGATCCAATTGATGAATATCATTCATGATATAAATACACTAGATCACTCTTATTCATTAAGGTTAAGTGATTGAAATACAAGATACTGTATTTCTAATCAGAAAAATAAATCAGACTCAATCAGGATAGGCAAAGTGTGATATTGTCGTAATAATCGACGACTTTATGGTCCCAAAAAATTATACGAATCGTTAGAACGGTGTATTATGTAGACTGTCTATATAACCCTGTAAACCAATCAGCTTCATGCTACTGGTGCTTTTCCCCTGGGGAGGAAATACAGAATGGAATATTCACACAAGCATTCATCCCGTGGATCGATCAAGAAAATAACGCTACATATTTTTATATTCATTGGATGCCTGGTTATAAGCAACTGGATCTATGCAAGCGATGACGCTACACCAGTTATCGAGCTTGAATTGAGTGACTACCGATTCTCACCCAGGGAGATTCAACTTAGCACAAACCAGTCTGCCATTTTACGCCTTGTTAACACCGATTCGGTTACCCCGCACAATTTCATCATGGAAACCGGCAATGACTCACCCATTGTAGAAGTTGACCTTCTGGGTGGCGAAACAGTCGAAGTTAAACTGCCACCCTTACCAGCCGGTCGCTATACCTTTTATTGCAGCAACAAGCTTTTGTTCATGAAAAGCCATCGTGAAAAGGGCATGGAAGGCATTCTGATCGTTAACCCGGAATGATCCAGACTTAAAATGCGAGTATTACTGGTTTCTGCTAATCGTGAGCATCTGCCTGACCCGATATTCCCTCTCGGGCTGGCATATATAGCCGCCGCTGTGAGTGCAGCTGGTCATGAAATCGATGTGGCTGACCTCTGTTTTGGTCATAGGCCACTGGATGATCTACGCAGCCAGGTTGCCCGATTCCAGCCAGATGTCATCGGTTTATCTCTGCGCAATGTCGATAATGCCGCCTATCCACTAACAGTAGATTACCTGGCTCTGCACCGCGAAGTTGTCGATACACTGCATGAGGTCAGCAGTGCACCGGTCGTACTTGGTGGTTCGGGGTTTTCTATACTACCTCAGGCGTATATGCACGAACTCGATGGTGACTGGGGTATAGCAGGTGAAGGTGAACGTGCCTTTGTTGCCTTGCTGCAGGCCCTGCAACATGGGCTGGATCCATCTTCAATACCTGGTGTTGTTTCCGCTGAAACCGGCACCACGCCATCAGCGGGCATCAGCATACAGCCGCAGCGTCCAGCAAACTGGGCTGAAGGACTGCGTCCGCTTCGCGCTCCATTCGACTATGCTCGTTATATCCGACGCGGCGGAACAGGCAATATACAAACCAAGCGTGGCTGCGTATTCAAGTGCAGCTATTGCACATATCCGCTGCTAGAAGGCAACAGCTTCCGTGCGCGTGAGGCCAGAGACACTGTCGATGAAATTGAATCCCTGCAACGCGAGTACGGTCCACATCCAGTCTTTTTTGTTGACTCCATTCTAAATTTTCCACGTGGTCATGTAGAAGCGATTTGTGAAGAAATACTACGCCGTGGTCTGGACCTACGCTGGAGCTGCTACGCTACACCGATCAAACTTGACCGCCACCAGGCGCAATTGATGGCTCGTGCCGGATGCGAGGGCATTGAGCTGGGCACCGATTCTGTTGATGATGAACAACTGGCCCGCCTTGGAAAATCATTTGACGCTGAAATAGCAGATCGTGCTAACCGTTACTGCATGGAAGCCGGCTTGCGTGTGTGCCAGACCATCATCTTCGGCGCGCCGGGTGAAACTGAATCGAGCGTACGCACTACCTGCCATGCCTTGAGAATAATGAACCCGACAGCTGTCGTTGCCATGACCGGTGTACGGCTTTATCCTGGCACGCCATTGTCACAGGCATTGATCGATGAAGGCAAGGTGAGTCCGGATGATATTGGCCTGCTACCAACTTTTTATATTGATCCCGCAGTATCTGATTTCCTGCCGGGGTTTCTACAACAACAGGCCCATGAAGCAGGGAACTGGGTATTACCCGGACTGGTTCAACCGATACTTCCCGGCAGTCAGCGCATTCTGCGCGGCCTTGGCATCTCTGGCCCGTTATGGCGTTTGCTGCGTAGACCCTGGATGCAACGCCTGTACCGGGGTAATTTCAAGCGTCCCAACACCAGTTGGGGTGTGCCTAATGCATCAAAGAAAGTTGTATGAGTATGCTAACTACCCTTAGTCCCTGATTTTATTGCTACTTTGGTGACATTGTCACTGACCTTAGATAGCAATTGGTGGAATAATTGATCTCAGTTACAAATGAGACTCTCTATATGTGTCTGGCTATTGCACCAAATCAGAAATCAAATAACAGCTATTTCAACCGTATATGGCGCATCATATCGTCCACACCATTACGCCTGTTCTCATTTTGTGCATTCATCCACTCACTGGTACTCGGCGGCCTGTTCGTACGCAACACGGCTGCAGGCGTGCATATTGATTTGCATGTTTATATCTTTGGATTCACATACGGTATCCTGGCACTAGTTGCATACGGCTACCTGTTGACATGGCTTCCAAAAAAATACTCACTTTCTCCCATACATTATGGAAAATACAATGTCATATACCTGTTTATGATGACAGGCATGGGAGCCCTTGAAGTTGGAATATTCTTTAGTAATAACTGGATTCTGGCTGGAATGCTATTGCTTGTACCAGCCTGGCTTTTTGCGATTCAATGCCTTAAAGATATGCACCACTGGCTAAATTCAAATACGCAACAAACAAGTAGAGTACTGTTATTCTTATTGCTGTTTAATTTTAGTACTCTGGGTCTTTCTATCCTGGCGTGGCTTTATGGTTCGAGCGATCTGGCAACACTGGCAACTTCATCTTCAATCTTTTTTTCCTGGCCTTCAATTATCGTTACTGCACTTGTTCTTTTTTTGAATGCTCCAGCCAAAGGAAGGGTTATCTCCCCATGACTGGTGATTAAAGGGGCCGTCCCAGGCCCCTCGTTTTTCTTTACCAGTAAGCTAACAGGCGACCACCCTCGAGCTTGTGATCAAATTTCCTTAACGGGCGTTTTCCCTTGTCAATGCACTGACCGGTTTCAATATCAAATGCCCATTCGTGCTTGGGGCAGGTAAGTGTTTTTCCCTGTAGTGAAAGATGGGGGATATCTGTAACCTGGTGTGGACAGCGGCTGTCATAAACATTGATTTCATCTCCCTTTCGCCAGGTAAACAAATGGCGGCCATCAATTTCAAAATATGCGGCTTCTTCCTGAGGTATCTCATCTACGGCTGCAACATTATGCCAGACAGGTTCGGCATCAAGGTTATCCGGGCGGAATTCGGGGATATCCATATCGAGCAGGATTTCAGTAGCCCATACGATCTTGGCAAGTCCGAGCACCGGAAAAGCCATCATCAGTGCATCGATTATCTCATTCGGGCTGGCGCCGTTGCGTAGCGCTCTTGTCAGGTACTGGCGAAAACCACCTTCGGTCTGCACAGCAACCTTGGTAATTACTGAAATCAGGTCACGTGTGCGGGTATCAAGGTGAGTATCTGACTTCTTCAAAAAAGTGAAGTAGGCGGTCATTGCTTCCGGACGTGCCTTGACCAGGTAATTTAATGCGTCACTCATCGGTGCTTCTCCATCTACATGGGCGTTGTATTAATCAATGGCAGTAAATTAACCGATTTCACGGTAAATTAATACCCATAAAATATGAGGCCACGTAATGAATATTTGCTGTTTAACTGACTATCATTAGATACTCAGATCGATGGTTAAAACAGTTTTGTCGCACTATAAATTATTCATTCTCATCATTCTTGTTTGCCTGGGTATAACCCTGCAACTGACGGGTTCAATTGATCCTGAACAGTTAATAGCAGTTGCAAGACAATATGCTGACCACTGGTGGCTGGCTGTTCTGCTGATAGCAATCCAAACCGTGTTGTTTACATTTGCCCTGGCGGGCTCTTCATTGATATGGATAGCAGCGGCTCTATTTCCCCCACTAACATCAACAGCCATTATTACTGTGGGGACAACTCTGGGCTCCGTTTCTGCCTATCTCTTCTCACAACGCCTCTCTGTAGAATGGACGCAGAAAATCAAAAACACACGTATTTATAAATTGCTGCATAAGGAAGGAAATTTTCTTATACTGTATGCCTTACGAATGATGCCCGGTTTTCCTCATTCGGTAATAAATTACAGCTCAGGTATATTAAAAATAAAGCTCATCAACTTTATACCTGCCGCTATGTTTGGCACTGCAGTTAAAACATACGTATATTCGGTACTGATTTATAAAACAACAACACCAGGTACTTTGAGCAATTCAATCGGTATCTCAACAGTTTGGCCTTTGTTATTACTGTCATTGTTAATGCTCGCCGGTGTTTTTGTAAAGCATTACCTTGATAACAAATAATGCTGCAAATTACCAATAACGTGTCAATCCCTGATGATGAGATAGAGCTGAGCGCGGTCCGTTCCCAGGGTGCAGGTGGGCAAAACGTGAACAAGGTTTCTACGGCTATTCACCTGCGATTTGATATCAACGCATCTTCATTACCCGGCTTCTATAAAACCCGGCTACTTAATCTCAGTGACAAACGCATAACCAGGGAAGGCGTCATCATTATTAAATCTCAGAGTACAAGAAGCCAGGATATGAACAGAGCAGAAGCACTGCGCAGACTCAAGGAATTGATTCAAAGTGTTACTGCAGTGCAAAAAAAGCGCATACCTACCAGGTCAACACGTAGTTCACGTGTAAAGAGGCTTGATGGAAAAACCAGGCGCGGCAGGGATAAATCATTGCGGAAAAAAATATCAAATCCATATGACAATGAATAAAGAATGGCTATATTTTAACCAGCTGTATGATATCTATTATATTTCTTTTATATTACAATGACTTATGATGTTTTTGTAATGTCATTTATCATTCTTCGGCATGGTCGCTAAACGACAAGCGGTATACTTTGTACTGTATGCCAATGATATAATTTTATTCAGGCAAGTTATTACACACCCCACGACTTGCCTTCATAAATGATCCAAAATTTTTCGAGTGCTACATCTATCGCTGTACAGTAAACATTGAAGTGGTCAGGTGTTTTAATATGTTAGTGAAAAATTTTGTTTTCAAATGTCTTGGATTAGCGTACATCCTGAGTATCACCGCATGCTCTAGTGGTGGCGATGCTGAAACAACTGTTGCTGGTGGCGGGCGCGGCGGTGTCGAGTACGGCTTTGTAAGTTTGAGTGTTACAGATGCCCCAATCGACAATGCCATAGAAGTCTGGGTGCAGTTTGATGGCGTAGAATTCATGCCATCATCTGATTCACCCCATCAGGATCCCGTTTTGATCATTTTCGATACCCCTATGAGTATTGACCTGCTTGCGTTGCAAGGCACTAAAAGCAAGGCCTTGCTGACAAATGAGATTCTACGTACCGGTATTTATGACTGGGTAAATCTTAAAATAACCGCCGTTAAAGACGGCGTCATGGACTCATACATTGTGCTGAAAGACGGTACTGTGCATGAACTGGACATGCCGGGCGGCAGTGATATAGGGCTAACAATTGGTGGCGGTCTGGAAGTTATTGCAAATACGCCATCTGCAAATACAATCGATTTTGATCTGCGAAAATCAATTGTTATGACTAACCCGAATGATTTTCAGATGCAGCCTGTTATCAAACTGGTGAGCAATGACAAATCCGGGTCTATAGAAGGCACTGTTAAATTATCAGCACTAACAGCACCCAGCTGTTCAGATACAGATCCTTCGACAGGAAACGCAGTATATCTCTATGAAGGTAACAATGTAAAACCTGATGATGTTGGCGGAACAGGAGCAGAACCCGTAAGCAGCGCTTTAGTTAAATTAAACAGCTTGACTGGTAATTATGAATACAGCTTTGGTTTTGTACCATTTGGTAAATACACAATTGCCTTTACCTGTGAAGCTGATCTGGATGATCAATCAACAGATGATGCTCTCAATTTTTCGAAAACGAAAAACATCAATATCAAAAACACCAGGCCAGTAATTCTTTCACCTAACACTTTTCGCTGATACTCCAGCAATGCTTATACTTGCCTGTAAGTGGACATATCAAAGTCTTCCAGCCATTTGCTAAGACCTTCATAGACCATGGACTTCGAGAAGTAATGTCCCTGCACATGATCACATCCTAGCTTCTCCAACAATTTCAATACATGGAGTTCCTCAACCCCTTCCGCAACAACAGTCATACCCAGGTCATGTGCCATAGCAATTGTCGCATTAACAATCGGGTAGTTATTTGATTTATCATGCAAACCAATAACAAATGATTTATCAATTTTAAGCTCATGAATCGGAAACTTCTGCAAATACGATAATGAAGAATACCCGGTTCCAAAATCGTCAACAGATACCTGTACTCCAGCTTTTGCAAACTCTTCCAGAATACGCGCAGACCTCAGCGGGTTTTTCATAATAGCATTTTCGGTTACTTCAATAGCCAGTTTTGATATCGGGAAGTCAGTATCTATTATTATGCCCTTGAGCTCGTCGAGAAGCGTTGTATCCAGCAGATTAAGAGGTGAAATATTTATTGATACCTGAAATTCAGTGTATTTTTCTATAATACTTTTAAGCTGTACAGCATTTTGCGCGAACAACATCAGGGTTAATTTTCCTACCAGGTTTTCCCTTTCAGCGAGTGGTATGAACTTCTCGGGAGAGATAATTCCAAACCGCGGATGACTCCATTGCGACAACAATTCACAGCCACATGGTCTATTAGTTGTTAAATCAATCTTTGGTTGGAAAACTGCTTCGAACTGTCCTGTATTAATTCCGTCTTTCAATTCAATGGATAACTGCATATCTTCAAAACGATGCTTGTTCATGTCTTCATGGTATGAAGCCACTTTCAAACCTTTGTATTTTGCTTCGTACATAGCAACGTCTGCATGCTGAATCAGCAGTTCTGGCGTCATACCGTCTACAGGAAAGACTGCGATTCCAATACTCGTTCCAACCTGCAGCGTGTGTCCGTTTATCTGAAATGGCGGCTCTATCGCATTTGCAAGCTTCAATGCAATATTTTCTGCAACAACTCGTTCGGTACCTTCGATAATTGCACAGAACTCATCTCCACCAATTCTTGAAATCGTATCTGATTCACGTATCACCGTATTAAGCCTGGCTGCCACGATCCTCAATACCTCATCACCAACACCATGTCCCAGAGTGTCATTAATATCTTTAAACCTGTCAAGATCAAGCAGTAGTACTGCAAATGATATGTTTTCTCTTGCTGCACGTGTTACAGCCTGGTCCAGGCGATCATCATTCAAAGTTCTATTAGGCAGACCAGTCAACTCATCATGCATCGCTTTGTAATGCATGCGCTCAGCAAGCTCTACTAATGACTTCCGCATCTTTTCGAGATCATGAGATAATGAATTCACTTCTTTTATTTTCGTGTCTATATTAATTTCATAGTCAGTTTCTCCTTTTGCCACATCCCTTGACCAGTCTCTCAATGTCCTCAATGGCTTAGTAATAACTTTTGTGAAAAATCCCATCAAAATCAGCATACCGACGGAATATATACCCAGAATGGCAATGCTACGCTGATTAACAGCAGCCAATTTCTCCATAACAATGGTTTCATCGAATCCAAGCTTGAGTGTATTATGTTGAAAACCGTCAAAAGAGATATTTAACGGAATAGACATGAAATAAACATTATCACCATGATCGCCAATATTGACGTCTTCAATGAAGTCTTTCGATGTTATTGATGTAATCTCCTGAGACCTAATTACATTTCCTTGCTGATCAACGATTTCAATAAAAAGGATTTCTCCACTGAGAAGTGCATAGTCCATAAATGATGATAATCTGCTCTCATCTTCCGTCATATTGGACACTGAAATCATATCACCCAGCAGTCCCGATATTTCTCTGGCATTACCTATAAACTGTTCCTCGGCGCTGTTGCTGAATGTATTGCTGATATTAATATACAGAATCGGCAACAATATGATGTGCATTAATAATGCACCGGCCATAACATGACTGGTAAGACCGAATCTTTTGTTGCTGGTTATGACTACCATAGGACTTTCACAACCTCTATATCATGCATCTTTTCTGCAACGTCATTGTATACAAAGCTTATATCTCCAATATTGCTTGTTAAATGCGTGTTAAGCTCATCGAGCATCTTTACTTCCTTAATTTCTTCAGTCCCATTACGGAATATACGCTTAACGATCTTTCTCTTATAGGTGCCTTCAGTCATGTGCATTACGTTTTTGAGAAAATCTTCATAGAGTTCTCTGTTATACAGATTAATAACAGGCTTGTTGACAAAATCGCTGTCTGCCGACTTCAACCCAAGAAATACACGTCTAATATCACGGTTACTGATCGACTCGATACCCGAGCCCTTTGCTGCAATTAAGACGACCTTGTCCTCTGCATAACAAGGTTTATTGCCCGCTATCATCAGCATGGCAATAACAAGTAAAAACACTGGGTGTTTACCGGATCGAGAGAATTGTTCCAGGATACGTATATGCATAACGGCACCTAGAACACAAAATCTACTGCAAATGAAATTGAGCTGGAATCTCCCTTGACGGGAACGATCACACCTTCATCAACCACATCATCGTACTGTACTTTTACTGCGATATTGTCAACAACATCCCAGCGCAAGCCTACACTCGTTGTATAGTGCTGCTCGTCATTACCGAGAACATTAATCTCCTGTTTGAAACTTGATCTTGTGATATGAGGCGTCAGTTTACCAATCTGGTATCCGAACGATATCAGGTAAGCATTATATTCAACATCATTTTCAGGCTGCCTGTAATTGTTGAACTCAGAAAGGATTAATAAACTATCAAAAGTAAAGTTGACCGAAATCCCCAGAAACTGCTGTTCAATGTCATTAATGACAGAAACGCCGCTAATCTTTCTGTCGATCAGGCCATGCATATGGGTCAACCTGAGTTCGAGCCAGTTATTTGACATCGTTCCCACGATGCCAATCATGTTCTTCCAGGTTTCATCAACACTGGCATCAAATAACAGGCTCAGTAGGTCATTGTCCTCTGATTCTTCAGAACCATAATATAGATTAAGATTTGCATCCCACTGCCCCAACGCGGTCTCGTATAACAGGCTTACACCGTTGTAGTTGGTTATCTGCCAGGTATACACGTCAGGCGGTGGCCTGATCCAGTAATAGGCATATCCCACGTCGAAGTAATCCGAATAGTAATACAGAGGCAGACGTTTTCTACCTGCCTGAACGGACAGTTCAGGGGTGAGATAATAATTCAGATACAGCCAGTCTATTTCCGGGTCATAGTCAGAGGCGCCATGAACCGCAAGCTGGGCGATGAGTGAAAACTTATCGGTAAAATAAGATGATAATTGCAGACCGAGCGTGGTGTCGGGATCCAATGACAGATCATTATTATAGATACCGGTTTTTGGGTAATCGGCGAGAAACTCCTCACCCTCAACGACTGTACCAATGGCCACTGAGCCAAAGCCATTGAGTTTGATATCTGCTAATGAGGGCTTGCATATAAACAGGATGGTGAAAACCAACACCACCGCCAGTAACTTTTGCACGCCTTTTCCCTGTACTTCTGCCATCCATTAATTATAGGATTTTTACCCGATTTTTCAGGCGCTTAGTGAATATTTACCCAGAAAATTCCAAGATATTCAGGTTTTCTGGATTTTGACTTTTCAACAGCTGGTATTAATGCATGCTTGATCTCACCTGCTGTGAGCACAGGCCCTGTGTCCTGAGTGATTCAGCTTGAATCCTGTTTCAGGCTGGAACCAGATCACCAGTGAATACCTCGTGGCAAAAGTTGACATAGACCATATTGAACGAGCGCAGGATGTGAACGCCAAAACAGGGACCCCAGCATGCACAATCGGTATCCATGATTTAATATTTCAGGCTATTTTAATATTTGCCATAATTGCGTGATTGACCCACATGGAAAAAAGATGCACAGAATAACAGTCATAGGGGCCGGATTTGCCGGCCTAACGGCCGTAAGGCAATTGCGCAAATTCAGTAAAGATGTGGAAATTACCCTGGTATCTCCACGTGATGAATTGCATTATTTACCAGGCATGATCTGGATTCCAAGCGGGTTGCGCAAGCGTGATGATCTTGTAGTGCCGCTGGGTAATTATTTCAAACGCATGCAAGTTGTTTTTCACCAGGGCAACGTCACGGGCCT
Source organism: uncultured Gammaproteobacteria bacterium (assembly GCA_937998645.1). GTDB lineage: Bacteria > Pseudomonadota > Gammaproteobacteria > SZUA-229 > SZUA-229 > JABDQW01. The sequence goes on along the minus strand of CALLCZ010000089.1, from coordinate 1,214 downwards.
GAGCGATGACGGCCGCACTGTACAAACCGATACCGGCGAGTTAACGAATGACGGTCTGATCATCGCCTCAGGCGGCCGTTTTATCAAAAAGCTGCCAGGGATAGAACATGCAATAACACCCTGCGAAGGCATCGAAGCCGCTGAAAAGATTCGTGACCGCCTGAACGAAATGCACAGCGGCACAATTGCCGTTGGTTTTGCCGGAAATCCAAATGAACCCAGCGCAATGCGCGGTGGCCCTATGTTTGAGTTTCTTTTTGGTACAGATACATTATTACGCAAACAGAGAAGACGCGATAACTTCAAACTGGTGTTCTTCAGCCCCGCGCCAAAACCCGGAAATCGCCTGGGTCCAAAGGCAGTGGAAAGCCTGCTAAAGGAAATGAAGCAGCGTAATATCGAAACACATCTAGGTCACAAGATGAAAGGCTTTGAACAAAACAAGGTAAAGACAGAAGGCGGTGAGTTCGACGCAGACCTGATTATGTTCATGCCCGGCATGACCGGCAACACCTGGTTTGACAATAGCTCGCTACCTCGCTCCGATGGCGGACTAATCAAGGCAAACCGGCACTGTAAGGTTGAAGGCCTGGAACGCGTTTATGTTGCAGGTGATTCAGGTAGTTTTCCAGGACCTGACTGGATGCCGAAGCAAGCTCACATGGCAGACTTGCAGGCAAAAGCGGCCGCTAAAAACCTGACCGGTGAATTAAATGGAACGTCCACAGATGCAACATTTAAAGTTGAGTTGATCTGTATTGTAGATTCTAACGATAAAGGTATACTGGTTTCTCGTACTGAACAGAAAAACCTGATGCTACCCGGGAGTATCGTATTTCACTGGATGAAACGTGGATTTGAGTGGTGGTATCTTCGTCAATACCGCTAAAATTGAGGTAAGCAATCATGATTGATCCTAAAGTATTTCCTGCTGATGTTGACAACACGCATGATGAAGCTATCAGCCAGGAAAATTCTAACATGAGCAAGAGCATGCACGACGGTGTAGAAGTGTGGTGTGATTGCTGTTCATGCGAAGCAGAGCCTTACTGGATTGAAGCAATGCAGGAGTACGATGAAAAAATTTAGCCGCCAAACACGCAAACAGCACAAATAAAAACATTAATCCAAAGATAAACACAGATAATTTTTAATTTATTTTATGCCATTAAACCCGCAAACGCAGTGAAGCAATGTTTTTTTATAAATCACAA
>CALLCZ010000088.1 GCA_937998645.1 uncultured Gammaproteobacteria bacterium | reverse complement strand
GAGAACTTCAAAACATTACTGCAATTCTAACTCGAGTTATCTTTGCGGTCTTTGCGCCTTGGCGAGAACAAAGTTTCTACTTTGTCTACATAACAGATGCAGTGGCTTAGCTCAGAACAAGCTCTTGTTGATATACATGTGCACAACGATGCTGGTAGCATAGCCCAGTGCAATGGCCCAGGCCCATTTCAGGTGGCCGAAGAAAGTGTACTTGCCGCGTGCCTGGCCCATCAGCGAAACGCCGGCCGCGGAGCCGATGGATAACATGCTGCCGTCAACACCGGTGGCCAGGGTCGCCGGCGGCTTGCCGGATATGTCGTAGGTCACACGGGTGATGCCGTCGATTTCATTGATGATGCGGCGAGAGGCCGCGGCGGTTATCAAGCGTAGTACAGCGCCAGAGACAACCCCAGCATCACGGCCACCCAGATCACCATGCTGCCCGTCGGCCAGCTGCGCGCCAGCAAACCGTAGGATCCGTGATGCCGGGCGAGCATACTCAGTGTAGCGTCGACCAGTGCGAGGCTCTTGTCGCGCAGGGACCGATCGACCGGGGCCAGCCGCTCCAGCGCCGTTTGGATCGCCTGCGGTACCCAGCGGCGGTACACCCAGTCCACGTCCAGATGCACGGACTTGAGCTCCGGCGGATAGATGCCGGCCAGCTTGAGCCAGGTGAAGGCCAGTGCGGAGAAGGCCAGCAGTTGCAGCTGCGACAGCACGTGGCTGACATCGTAGGGCCAGAAGCCGGTATCGTAGGGCAGCAGACTGTACAGCAGACCCGGGAAGCTGCCGATGCCCACGCACAGCAGCGCGCCCAGCGACATGGCGACGAGCATATTCACAGGCGGTTCGTGAGCCGTGTCCACATAGCGTGAATCGTGTGCGAAGAAGGCGAAGAAGGGGATCTTGATGCCGGCATGGTGGAACACGCCGGCGGCCGCGAACAGCAATGCCAGCCACACTACGGTGTGGCCTTCGTGGATGGCCGCGGCAACCACCATCGACTTGCTGACGAAACCGCTGAACAAGGGGAAGGCGGAGATCGATGCCGCTCCCACCATGCACAGGATCGCGGTCTTGGGCATCTTCTTGTAGAGGCCGCCCAGCTCGGAACCGCGCATCTCGCCGGTTACGTGCAGCACGGCACCCATGCTCATCATCAGCAGCCCCTTGAAGATGACGTCGGTGAAGGCGTGGGCGACCGCACCATTGAGCGCCAGCTGGGTACCGATGCCGATACCGACCACCATGAAGCCCAACTGGTTGATCAGACTGTAGGCGAGAACGCGTCGCAGGTCGTTCTCGATGACCGCAAAAAAGATCGGAAAGCAGGCCATCACCGTACCGATCACGATGAGCACATCGGTGCCGGGAAATCCCCGCGCCAGCGAATAGATAGCTACCTTGGTGGTGAAGGCGCTGAGAAACACGGTGCCGGTCGGCGTGGCTTCCGGATACGCATCGGTCAACCAGCTGTGCAGCAACGGGAAGCCCGCCTTGATGCCGAACGCAATGAAGATCAGCCAGCCGCCGGGCGCATCGAGGCCTATATAATCAAAGGTCAGGCCGTTGCCGGCACTCGCGTACCAGATGGCACCGGCCAGCAGCAGCACCCCGGACCCCACCTGCATCACCAGATAACGCATGCCGGTGGACAGCGAATGCTTGCTGCGGCGCGCCAGCACCAGGAACACCGAGGTGACGGCCAGCAGTTCCCAGAACACGAACAGGGTCAACAGGTCTCCCGCAAATACGGCACCCACCGCGCTGCCCGCATAGGCCAGGGCGGCCACGTCCTGCATCCGGTCCTTGATGTGCAGCGAATAGACGACGCCGATGAATGCCGCCAGGTGGAACAGATAACCGAACAGAATAGACAGCTTGTCCACCCGCACCGGCGTCAGCTGCAGCCCCATCATCTGGAACTCGATGACGGTGCCCGGCTCGAGCTGATAGACACCCCAGGCCCCCAGCAGCGGGGCGGCCAGCATGATCAGCATACGCACCTGACCGCGGCTTACCGCGACCAGGGCGGCGCCCAGCAACAATGCGACGGCGGGCCAGGACTCAAGCACGCGGATCCTCCCGGGACGACGGGTTGGCGGACGGTAGCGTCTCGTCGTAGTAGTCCTCCTTGCGAATGAGCACCTTACGCATCTCCTTCGCCAGGAGCACGAGCAAAACGCAGGCGACAAAGCCGTAGACGGCGTAAAAGCCGAACATCGCCTCCCACGGGTGGGACACGTGACGGTGCACCACCAGGTCCAGGCCAATCAGGATCACGCAGGCCCCTACCAGACCGAGCACGACGCGGCGCACATTGCGCGGGTTGTCGAACAGATAGGTCTTTTGCTTGTCGGCACTCATCGGAACACTCCATTCATCAGTTGATAGATCGGATCGGGTGAGAAGAACAAGACGATGCAACCGAGTACGGCCACGCCGATGGCCAGCAGGCTGGCGATCGGTGCCTCCTGCAGTCCCTCGGCATCACTTGCGGGCTTGGCAAAGAAACCACGTACCGGGATGACCACCAGATACATGATGTTGAGCAACGAACTGATCAGCAGGGTGGCGGTCAGCAGCCACATGCCCGTGTCCAGGGTGCCCTGCACCAGCAGCCACTTGCTCCAGGTCCCTCCAAACGGCGGCAGACCGACGATTGACAGGGACCCGATCAGGAACGCCAGCATGGTCAGCGGCATGCGCCGACCCAGCCCGTCGAGTTCGCTGACCCGAGTCTTGTGCGCGGCAACCATGATGGCCCCGGCACAGAAGAACAGCGTGATCTTGCCGAAGGCGTGCATAACGATGTGCATGCCGCCCCCGACGACGCCCGCGGCTACGCCCAGCATGGCACCGAGCGTGATATAGCCGAGCTGGCTGACGGTGGAATAGGCCAGTCGCGCCTTGAGATTATCACTGGTCATCGCCACCAGCGAGGCCAGCAGGATGGTCAGGGCCGCCAGCGCAGCCAGCCAGTCGGCCACGGCCAGCTGTTCGATCCGATCGATGCCGAACAGATAGATCACCACCTTGAGGACGGTGAATACCCCGGCCTTGACCACGGCTACCGCGTGCAACAGCGCCGACACCGGGGTTGGCGCCACCATGGCCGCTGGCAGCCAGCGATGGAAAGGCATCATCGCGGCCTTGCCGGTGCCGAACACGTAGAGCACCAGCAGCACGCTGAGGATGGTCGGATCGACGGATTCGCTGAACACGCCGCCGGCTGTAAACGTCAGGGTGCCGGTCAGCTGCCAGGTCCAGACCATGGCCAGCAGCAGAAAGGCAATCGAGGTGCTTAACAACAGCCCCAGGTAGACACGGCCGCCGCGGCGTGCAGCAGCGTCGCCGGCATGGGTGACCAGCGGATAGGTCGCCAGGGTCAGCAGCTCGTAGAATACGAACAGCGTTAGCATGTTGGCCGACAGCGCAATACCCATGGTCGCCGCGATCGAGGCGGCAAAGGCAACGTAGAAACGGGTCTGGTTATCCTCGTGGTGGGCGCGCATGTAGCCGATGGCATACAGCGTGGTGACCGGCCACAGGAAACTGGCCACCAGGGCGAACAGCATACCCAGCGGTTCCGGCGACAGCGCCAGGGACAGACCCGGCAGCGGCTCCGCCAACACCAGGGTCGGTGGCGCCTGCAAATCCACCTGCCCCAGCAGCGTCGCCACCAGGCCGAACAGCAACAGGCCTGTCAGCAGGGATGCCGCCTCGCGCAGGTTGGGTCGTTGGGCTGTCACCAGTATGGCAGGCACCGCCAGCAGCGGCACCAGAGGGATGAGCGCCAGCAGCAGGATGCTGTTCACCCGGCACCTCCGGTCAGCACCGCGGCAGCCTGGCGGGCCAGGCCGACGCTCACTTCGGTATTCACGCCGAAGTAGACGTTGGCGATAACCAGCACCCACAACGGAATCAGCATGGACAACGGCGCTTCCTGCACCGCTACGTCGTCTCGCGGTTCAGTCAGATAGGCCGCCTCGACCAGCTTCCACACGTAGACCACCGCCAGCAGAGAACCCAGTAAAATCAGCAGGGCGACAGGCCAGAGCCCTTGTTCGAGAGCCGCCAGCACCAGATACCATTTACTGACAAATCCCACGGTGGCCGGTACGCCGATCAGGCTGAGCCCGCCTATGACGATGGCGAACATGGTCCAGGGCATGCGCCGGCCCAATCCGGTGAGATCCTGCAGTGACGTGGACCGCAGGCGGTAGGCGATGGCGGCCAGCGCGAGGAACAGAGCACCCTTCATCAACGCGTGGTTGAACAGATGCAGGATGGCACCGGTGACACCTGTGGTGCTGGCCAGACCTATACCCAGCAGCATGTAACCGATCTGGGCGATGCTGGAATAGGCCAGCAGACGCTTGACCTCGACCTGGTAGATAGCCACCAGCGAGGCGGACAGGATACCGATTACTCCGACCGGCAGCAGAATGTACTCGAACGGCATGCGCCCCAGGGCAAAGTCGATACCGAAGATATCCAGCATGAAGCGCAGCAGCACGTAGACCGCCACCTTGGTGGCGGTGGCTGCGAGAAAGGCGGTCACCACGGAGGGCGCGTAAGTGTAGGCGTTTGGCAGCCACAGGTGGAGCGGGAACATCGCTAGCTTGAGGCCGATACCCACAGTCAGGAACGCGAAGCCTGCCCGCACCGTGCGCGTATCCCATACCTCCGGCAGCCGCGCTGCCAGGTCCTGCATGTTCAGCGTTCCGGTCATCATGTACAGAAACCCGATGCCGATCAGGATGAAGGTGGCGCCGATGGTGCCCATCACCAGGTAATCGAACGCCGAGGTCAACGCGCGACGGTCGCGTCCCATGCTGATCAACGCATAAGAGGCCAGCGAGGAGATCTCCAGGAATACAAACACGTTGAAGGCATCGCCGGTGGCGACGATACCCACCAGGCCGGCGAAGGCCAGCATCAGCGCGGCGTAGAAGCGCGCGACCTTAGCCTCGGGAACCTCGCTCGCAACACTCTCCTTGGCTGCCACCATCACCAGTGCGGCAATGCCGGTGACGATCAGGAGTACATAGGAGCCCAGCGTATCGATACGATACTCGATGCCCCAGGGTGGCGCCCAGCCCCCGAGTTCGTAACTGATCACGCCGGTACCGTTCACCTGAGCCGCCAACGCGACGGCGGCGGCGAAGCTCAGCCAGGCTGCCGCCAGCGCCAGGCCCCAGGCTGCGAGGGGCCGCTCGACCAGTACACATAATGGACCGGCCATCAGCGGGATAATGACCACCAGTACCGGCAGGTGATCAACCAGACTCATCGGCGACCATCCTCCCGGCCGGTCGTTTCTGCATTCATCAGAGCTTCGTCAGCCGCGATATCCTCGGCATGAATCTGATCCTCTTCCACCGAGTCGTAGGCCTCGTGGATTCGCACCGCGAGTGCCAGCCCGACCGCTGTGGTCGCCACACCGACTACAATGGCCGTAAGAATCAGCACGTGTGGCAAAGGGCTGGAGTAGGCGGTCACACCTTCCACGACGATGGGTGCCCGGCCACCGGCGAGATTTCCCATGGTGATGTAAAGAATGAACACCGAGGCCTGAAACAAGCCAAGGCCCACGAGCTTCTTGATCAGATTGCCCTGGGCGATGACGACATAGAAGCCGGCCATCATCAGGAACACGACGACCAGGTAATTGAAGATGCCCGGCAAAAAATTCACCGGCGGCGGCTCCGACCGGAGAAGGCATAAAAGATCAACAGCACGACCGAAAACACCGCGATGCCGACGCCAAGCTCTACCAGCAGGACGCCCAGATGCTGGCCGTGGACCGGATCAGCTGCAAGCGCGGAGTAGTCCAGGAAGGCCTTGCCGGCCAGGAGCGAGTAGACACCCACCCCCCCGTAGATGAGCACGCCAAGGGCGGCCAGGCGGTGCAGCCAGCCGGGTGGTACCACGGAACGGGCGCTGCCGTCACCAAAAACCAGGTCGTACAACACGAAGGCGGTGGCGAATATCACGCCGGCCTGGAAGCCGCCGCCGGCGCCAAAGTCGCCATGGAATTGTACGTAGAGACCGAAGAGCAGGATAAGCGGCAGCAATGGCTTGACCACCGAACGCAACACGACCTGATCGCCGATGGCACTCACACCCGGACGCATGCGAGCATCCTCGTGGATGCCGAGCAGCAACAGCACCGCCAGGCCGGCGGTGAAGATCACCACGGTCTCGCCGAAGGTGTCGTAGCCCCGGTAGCTTGCCAGCACCGCGGTCACCAGGTTCGGCACACCCACTTCCTCTGCGCCCTGTTCAATGTAGCGGGGGGTCACGTGCTGGTGCACGGGAGCCGTGGGATCGCCGAGTAGAGGCGCATCCAGGACGGCATAGACCAGCGCAGCCCCCGTAATGCCGACCACCAGCAGGCTCAGCAATGGTTTACGTCTGGGCAAGACTTCCCATCGCTTGGTTAGATGCAGACTGGACAGCATCAGCACGGTGGTGACACCGGCGCCGACCGCCGCCTCGGTAAACGCGACATCCACCGCATCCAGGTCCATGAACAATGCGGCAGTCAACAGACTGTATACCCCGAACAGCATTACCACCGCGAACAGATCGGAGAGCCGAATGGCCGCCACCGCGATCATCACGAGAAAACCCAGCAGGGTGATGTCGATCAGGGCTTCGATGAGCCGTCTCCCCCGATGTTTTTGCCATTGGCGAACTCCTGCGGGCGCTGGCCGCCGTGCAGCGTCGCCTTAGCCATTGAATGGGTGGCCGTAGGGTTGGTGGCCAGCACCAGAATCAGGATCATGATCACCTTCACGGAATCCAGCGACAGTTCCATCTGCAAAAGCAAGCCGCTCAACAGCATCGGTGCGGCCAGGGTCTCTGTAACGCCGGAGGCGTGGACGCGCGAGAAGAAATCCGGCATACGCAGCATCCCCACCCCGCCCGTAATGCACAGCACACCGCCAAGCAACAGGCAGAGACCGCTGAGCCACTCAAGGATCACCGTCATGCTTCCGTCCCCGGGTCGTCGCGCTCTTCCGACGTATTGCTGTATTCGAAGAAACGCATTACCGCTATCGTGCCGACGAAATTCACCAGGGCATAGAGCAGGGCCACGTCGAGAAAACTGTTCCACGACAGGGCATGTCCACCCAACGCAATCAACAATACCGTCTTGGTGCCAAAGGAATTGGCCGCGAGCATGCGATCGTATTCGGTCGGACCGAGAAAGGTCCTTATCAGGACGAGGAACATGGTCACCAGGATGGCGACAATGGCGGCATCTAACATTGGATCATATCCCCAGGCGCTGTATCTGTTCTTCCATACCGCCTTTTCTCAGATCTTCGATACCATCGGGCGAAAGACTGTGCACCATGAAGTGGTCTTCCCTGACATCCGTGGTGAGGGTGCCGGGCGTCAGGGTGATGGAATTGGCGTACAGTGTCTTGGCCAGTGAGGAAGTGACCTTTATATCGAGTCGCTGCCAGGTGGGCCGTATCGGCAAGGTCGGATCCCAGATCCGCCGCACCAGATCAATGTTGGACAGCACCACCTGCCACATCAGCCACAGCAGGTAGTACAGCACGCGCGGCCGCATCGGCAGGACGCCCAGTTGTTCGTCGACCCGGTCCATCCGCCACATGAACCAGATCACAATCAGCGATGACACTGCACCGAACGATAGAATCAGCGCGGTGTAATGACCAGAGAGCAGTAGCCAGACGGCGGCGACGATGAGTGAGGATCGAATATAGCGCATCTTTTGTTGCTCTGTTCAGTCAAATATGTCAGGGACAGATCCGGCGCACCGCACTATCCTATCCAGCTCAAACACAGGTTTAGCCAGTCAGGCCTGGCAAGGCGGCACCACATCGAGGCGACGGTATCCCTACGGGATCGATCCGCATATGGTAAACATTCTTGTCCTTCATTGAAACCCTCTTTGTGCCGGCACCTGCTTTCAACCGGGCAATCTGATCTGCGAACGACCAACGACCAACGACCAGCGCCTCTCGAGAACGGCTCCTCGTTGTATGACCGTCTGATGCAGCTTGGTGCCGATACCTTCTCATTAAATAGACGGCTTTATAGGCAACGACGTTGGGTTACTCTGCGCGTTCTTAGCCGTGGGAAAAGACCCGAACCGCACAATGTTCATCTCGGCGGCTTGGTGGAATTGGCCAGTCAAAGGACGCATCAGGGATCGGCGAGTTCGGCTATTAGTGAGAGTCGGGTAGCAGGGAGCTAACTCTTACGGCACGCTGTCGGCTTTGGGTGCCTGAGAGCAGGAAAAAAGAGAAAGTTGTTGCGTGAATTCCTCGGCCATGACCAGGGCGTAGGCGAGTACGAAAATGATCAGCGACAGGTAGCCAACCGGGTGGGTCGTCAGATCCAGTACTTCGGCCGAAACGGCTCCGCTGGCAAAGGCAACGCCGGTGAACAACAGGCATAGAATGGCAATAATGCTTTCTTTTTTAAATGCGAAGCGAAAAATTCTTGATATTTTCATCTGGGATCTCTTTGTGATCATTGTTTGATGCCTGTCTGCAGTGCCTGGAATTGTGCAGGCAAACGGATATTCCAGCGTGTCAAAGGGCCGGATTATACTGAGGAGCCGAATTGGACGTCAAAATTTATACAAAGTATCTCACACCTTAATGCGCATTTGATTAAATCGGGAGGCCAACGGGGCAGCCAACACCGGTGCCTCCGAGCCCGCAATAGCCGCCGGGATTCTTCGCCAGGTACTGCTGGTGATAGTCTTCGGCATAATAGAACTGTCCGGCAGGCAGGATTTCAGTGGTAATCGCACCATAACCGGCCTTGCCAAGTTCCTGCTGATAAAGGGCACGGGAAACTTCGGCCTGTCTGTGCTGTTCATCGTTTAAGGTATAGATACCCGAGCGGTATTGCGTGCCGGCATCATTGCCCTGGCGCATACCCTGGGTTGGATCATGAGACTCCCAGAAGACCTTGAGCAGTTGTTCAAAGCTGATAATGCCGGGGTCATAAACCACCAGCACTACTTCGTTATGCCCGGTATTGCCCGTGCACACTTCCTGGTAGTTCGGATTGGGGGTATATCCTGCTGAATAGCCGACAGCCGTGGTGAATACGCCTTCCAGTTGCCAGAACTTGCGTTCAGCCCCCCAGAAACAGCCGAGACCGAAAACGATTTGTTGCAGGTGTTCAGGGAAGGGTGGTGCAATCGGGTTGCCGTTGACGAAATGCGATCCGGCAACAGGCATTTTCTGCTCACGGCCAGGCAGCGCTTCCTCGGGTGAGGGCATGACAGACTTTTTGTGCATGAACATCGACATCAGCAGTTTTATCTCTGGTTCACGTAATCAGGCTGATTATATGGCAGCAGCAGTAGCTTATTTCCACAGTTTTAAAAGAAGATATTAATTAACCGCAGAGACGCGGAGGCGCAGAGGAAGGGCGAATATAGTTGTTGTCGCTTTTTAGAGGTTGTTTGTTGTGAATGGTATTAACGCAACCTGTAGATACAAAATGAATGGTTATTCTCTGCGTCTCCGCGTCTCTGCGGTAAAATAGCCGTGTTTATTTGCGCCTTTGCAAGAGTACAGATCAAATCGCTCCATGCGATTAAGTCTCACATTCGTTCGAGATGACATCATTATTCACTGTTCACTGATGTGATATCTGCGCCCTTTGATGCCTGACTGCTTTCTACCAGATCAAGCAGGCTCATATCATCAAGCGAGTTGTTTACAGACTCGTTGATGTTTTGCAGTAAACTTTCAACGGATTCATCAGAAGCGACATTGTCGGGATTCAGGTGTGTGCTTTCCTGGGCGCTGCGCACCGCATCCCAGATTTCGCGTATCTTTATATGTTCCAGCGATTTTCCCGGCAGGTATACACGGTGCTTGTCGCAGCTCTCGGTTAGCAGGCCATGTTCTTCAAGCGGCCTTATGACCAGGGCAAGGGCCTCGGCTGCCATATCAAGATTTTTGCTCAGTTGCTTTTTTGTCAGTTTCTTGTTGTCACGGTGAAAGCTCTGGCCAACACGCAACATTACAAGCAGGCCGATTTTTTCACGCAACCTGGCACTGAGCCTTAGCACCCGCTGCCTGGAAGACGTACGTTCGGGGTGCTGATGATAGAAGGCGATACTGGCGCCGACCAGCAATATCAGCCAGCTGAGATACAGCCAGATCATGAAGATGACAATTACCGCAAAACCGGAGTAAATCGCCGAGTATTTGACAGAGCCGGCAACAAACGATGAAAACAGCCAGCCGGTTATTTTCCACAACAGTGCTGCAGCAACGGCACCCGTGAAAGCCGATTTCAGTTTGACTCTTTCATTCGGCACAAGAATGTAGATGAAAGTGATCGCGCCGGTAATGAGCAGGAACGAGGTTAACTTGCTGAGCAGCCAGATCAGTGTGCCATAGCCTTCCATCGATGCCAGTGTATTGGCCACGATTGAAGTGCTTACCGTGGTGGTCAGGCCGATGCCGGTGAAGATCAGCACCGGACCGACCATGATGATGCTGGTGTACTCGGTGATGCGCTGGATCAGACCACGGGATTTCTGAATGCGCCAGGTATAGTTCAGCGCCTGTTCGATTTTTGTCAGCAGCGAAATGACCGTATAGAACAGGAACAGGAGGCTGAGTGAACCCAGAACCTTGACGTTGACGTTATCGACAAAGCCGATAATTTTACTGGTTATTTCAACACCCTGCTCACCAAGGGGTTCAAGCAGGTTGAGCAACATCGGCTCAACCTGGTTGTGTACGCCGAATCCCTTGAGAACCGAGAAACTGACAGCCAGTAATGGCACTATTGATAACAGTGTCGTGTATACCAGACCCATGGCGCGAAGCGTCGGCAGGCCACCGGCAATGTCGCGCGCAGTCGCTATCAGGATGCGCAGCATCTGAATCAGCCACGCCTGCCATCGATGCGTCGCGGAAAGGCTGGTTTCCCAGATGGCAGTATTCAGCCAGCCTGTGATTGTGGCAAGCGTCATGTGCCGTTGCCGCTGGTTTCGCGTTGTTTCAGGCGCCAGCCCTGGTAGTCAGGTTCGGTCAGGTAGGCTTTCTTGTTGACATAATCGAGCACGCCCCAGAGCCGGTAGTACTGCACCACGGAATCGATGCGAATGATTTCCTTGCCATTGAAATCAAAAAAGATAATCGTGGGTGAATAGAACAGGTTGAGTTCCTTGGCCCATTCGCGCGCGGTTGTTTCCCGCCCGTCTGGAGTAATGACAGGCGTATCCGACCACATGTTGAGTTGTACGGCTTCCATGTTATTGATTTCTGCAAGCGCTTCATCTTCGTTCAACGGACCCGAGTGTAAAAGGTCGCAGGCATGGCAGTCACCCTGTTCGAAAAACACGGCAAGGTGCTTTGTGGCCGGCTTCTTGCTCCTGTCCAGGTTATAGGGTGGTTCGGAAAAGAATTCGCGTTCATTCAGGCCGGCCAGCATGAAGAAAGCACCCGGTTCCGCACGCTCGAGGTATTCCTGGAAAGTTTCTTCCTTGTAAAAACCTTCTGTTACATACTGCAGTGCGGCCCTGAACTTGTAGGGTGGATAATAGCCGCGCAAACGAAATACCGGTTTGCCATCGAGATCATAAAATACCAGCGAGGGCGTGAAATTCGTCTTGTAGCGAAGCGACAGGTCACGCTCGGTATAGGTCTCACCATTGGTATCGATGATATCTTCGATGCCCCAGATATCGACCGGGATGATATCGTAGTGTTCGCGGATGTAATGCTCGATGTCGGGTGCGCCGATATTCTCTTTCAGAAACTGCTCGCAGTAGGCACAGCGTTTTTGCCCGAAATAAACCATGATGCCGGACTTGCCTGCAGCCGCCGCTACCTTGATGTCATCATTCAGATCACCGAGGCTGAGTGTGAACCAGTCAGGATAAACCAGCTCCTCTTCGAGCATGGTGTCGTCAAACTCGAGATAGGGATCATCTTTGTCAGCAGCATGGGCATAGCTCAGTATAAACAGGCCGGCTGCAAGCAGCAGTGCCCTGATCATGTGAACGTGCCCTTGTGGCCTGGGTATGCGTAATATCATTATCGCGAAGTCATTAATATATATGTCATTAATAGTACTATGAGATGTGGCAAATGCCAGTCTACATTAAGATAGCTGCTGGTAAATATTGATTGTGTGACACTATGGCAGATGCAGAAATAAATAACTCCCCTCCGGAAGCGCTCATGTTGCTGGGCACACACTGTCCGCATTGCCCGTCTGTACTGGGCAGTTTGTCCGAGCTGGTCAAGCAGGGGGTGATCGCCAGGCTGGAAGTGGTGAACCTGGAGCAAAGGCCGGAAACAGGCAGGGAGCTGGGAGTGCGCTCGGTACCCTGGGTGAGAATTGGTCTGTTTGAGTTCTCCGGCCTGCACAGCAAGGCCGAGCTGCAATCGTGGGCCGAGCAGGCAGGTACTGAACAGGGAATGACGAAATACTTCGAACAGTTGCTGGGTGATGGCGAAGTGATGCGTGTACTGGGCATGATCAGTAAAGATCATGGCCTGCTGCATGCGTTGATAGGCCTGGTCAGCGATGCCGATGCCAAAATCAATGCGCGCATCGGTGCCGGTGTCATCATGGAGGATTATGAAGGAAAACCCGAGTTGCTGGCGCTGATACCCGAACTGGGTGAGCTGACCCGGCACGCGGATGCACGCGTGCGCAGCGACGCCTGCCATTATCTTTCACTGACGCATGATGATTCCGTCAAACGATATATCGAGCCTTTGCTCGATGATGAGCATGAAGACGTGCGTGAAGTGGCCGAGGAGAGCCTTGCGGAATTAAATGAAGCAAGCTGATACCGGTCCTTTGGTCAGTGTTCTGTTGCCGTTTCACAATGCCGCTGAAACCATGGCTGATTGCATTGATTCAGTCCTGGCGCAAACACTGAACGATTTTGAAATCATTACAGTCAATGATTTTTCAAATGACGCTTCATTACAAATACTGCAAGCGTACAGCGATGATCGTATAAGGATCATCAATAATAAACATCGCGGACTGGTGTCTGCATTGAATACCGGCCTGGCTTGTTGCAATGCACCACTGGTTGCACGCATGGATGCAGACGACATCATGTATCCGCACAGGCTTGCGAAACAATACGAGTACATGCGTCAGCATCATGAGGTTGTGCTGCTGGCAACGCAGGCCAGAAAGTTTCCGGAAGCATCGATTCGTAACGGTTACCGTGAATACATGCGCTGGCAGAATTCCGTATTGAGCCATGAAGATGTACACAGGCAGATATATATAGAGTCACCGTTCGCGCATCCCAGCGTCATGTTCAGACGCGACAGCGTGATAGCGGCCGGTGCCTACAGGCATGGCGCGTTCCCCGAGGACTATGAATTGTGGCTGCGCCTGTTGCACCTGGGGCATCGCATGGAAAAGCTGCCGCAAGTATTGCTCGACTGGCGCGAATCAGAAAAAAGACTTTCACGTGTATCGGACAACTACTCGCGCAATGCGTTTGACGTTATACGTGCAGACTATTTGTCACGCGACGAGCGTATTCACAACAGGCGAATTGCGTTCTGGGGCGCAGGTCGAAAAACCCGTCAGCGCGTCAGGCGCCTGTTAGATAAAGGCTACGAGCCGGTAGCCTGGATCGATATCGACCCGAAGAAAATCGGCAACCGCATTAACGGCGTTGAAGTGGTTGAACCCGCCTGGCTTGAACAATCAGGAGATAAACCTTTTGTGCTCAATTATGTGACCAACCATGGCGCACGCGATATCGCGCGTCAATATCTCCAGCGTATCGGCTATGTCATGGGACAGGACTATCTTGAGGTTGGTTAACAGGAATCCTTCCCTGCTGACGGTGTTACCGTAGCGTGGTGGTCTAACTCCCTGACAAATAAAGGCATATTGTGATATCACTGCTGTGCAGGCAGAACGCCAGTCCCGTATCGAATACCTCATCAGATAAGGTCTGTCTCCGTTTGAATCCACAGAGATGAATGTCTCTGTTCCCTGAACATACCGTTTGTCAGAAAGCCCGGTAATTGTAAGCGCAAGGCATATGCACTTGATTTAGGTCAAGACCTATGTCTTGTTATGGTGAAATAATATTTTGTGTTATTGGGAAATAATGACCAGAAAATGTTCTGAGTAGAGTCTTCGAAAGCAATCGTTTAAACCAGCAAAGACTGATGGAGTTACACGAACCCCCGGTCTCTCACATTTAACCAGAAAACCAGAGAGTCTATATTGTGAACCGATATTGAAAGCGGAGAAATAATTATGAAATTATTCCCCATTGCGTCAGCAGTATTGACGTTTTCATTACTACTTGCGGGTATCCCCGCAAGCGCCGATGATGGCGCTATTACCAACAAAAACATGTCGCGCA
>CALLCZ010000087.1 GCA_937998645.1 uncultured Gammaproteobacteria bacterium | reverse complement strand
GTTCTTCAAAGAAACCTTGTTCATACTTCTCTGCAGGCGATCGAGGTGCTCAGTTAAACGTAATGGCTTGCCGGCGAACACGGGTATGACTTCGTACACACCGTCACCGAAAAGAAAACCGCGATCAAGCACTGAAACAGTTGCCTGCGACTGCGGCAGGTATTCACCGTTGATATATACGATGGGTTCTGAAGCGGCCACTAACGTTGATTATGGATACGAAGCAGTTCGGTGTTAATTGAACAGCTGCAGGATATGATCTTTTGCTATCTGGAACATACTGCCTTCACCGACTGACTCGAGTGCAACCAGGGGCGTTTGCAGCATTTCTTCTTCGGCAAGATTGACACGAACCGCGCCATGCTGCGAACCCTTATCCAGGGGCGCCACGATGTTGGCATCGACATCCATTACCGCTTCCAGCTGGCCGTATGAACCGCGCGGTATAGTGATATAAAGATCTTTCAGCAAGCCCAGTGAAACTTTCTCGCTTTCACCTTTCCATACGCGTGAACGATTAAGAACCTCACCTGCCGCATACAGCTTGTGCGTTTCGAAGAAGCGGAAACCATAATTCAATAACGACTGGCTCACACTGGCTCTTGTTTTCTCGCTCTCCGTGTTGAGCACGACAGATATCAGCCGCATATCCGAGCGCACCGCGGAGGCCACCAGGCAATAGCCTGCTGATTCGGTATGCCCGGTTTTTATACCGTCAACGCTGTCATCACTCCACAACAGCTTGTTGCGGTTGTATTGCTTGATATTGTTATAGGTAAACACTTTCTCCTTATACCAGGCGTAATGTTCCGGAAATTCCTGGATCACAGCCAGCGCCAGCTTCGATATATCCCTGGCCGAGGTAAGATGACCTTCTGCCGGCCAGCCGGTACTGTTTGCAAAATATGTATTGGTCATACCCAGTTTGGCGGCATACTGATTCATCAAATCGACGAACGCACGCTCGGTACCGGCGATATGTTCAGCCAGCGCAACGGTCGCATCATTACCCGATTGTATGATCAGCCCTTTCATCAGGTCATGCACGCTGACCTGCTTGTCGACTTCAACATACATGCGCGAACCACCCATGCGCCACGCCTTTTCGCTGATCGTAACCATGTCGTCCATGCTCAAGCGACCCGCATCGAGTTCGTTGTAAATCACATATGATGTCATCAGCTTGGTGATACTGGCGGGCTCGACCTGGACATCCGCCTCTTTTTCAGCAAGTACACGGCCACTATTCGCATCGACCAGAATATAATTTTTTGCCGCAACCTTTGGTGCCGCCGGAATCGGAACAGCGGCGTTCGCAGTGGAGATGAACAGAAAAAGAAGCGTAAAAACCGTTAATAATGAGGATGTAGAATTGTTTAGTATTTTCATCTGTTTAGTTATATCGGATTATTTTTGCATTATTCAAATTAATTTCTTTCAGTTGGGCCAGCACCTTTTCAGCAACGTTATCTGTCGGCACCGGCCCTATTCGAACCCTGTATAACAATTTTCCCTTATTGTTATCAACATGAATACGAACACTATGGAATTTCTTTTCACGCAAGTCACTGATTAACTTCAGTGCATTTTCTTCCGTAGAAAATGCAGCGATCTGCACGTACAGCTTTCCATTTTCATCGATATACTCTTCATCGATGCCAACAGCAGCTTGACTGCGCTCTTTGGTCGTGTCGTTATTAACAACGCGGATTTCTACCGGTGCCGTCCCGGTCTCTGCCACGCCCAGCTTGGTAGCGGCTGCGTAAGAAAGATCAATGATGCGGCCATCGTGAAATGGACCCCTATCATTGACTTTTACAATAGCCTTGCGGCCATTTTTCAGGTTTTTGACTTCAACATAGGTTGGCAATGGCAGTGTCTTGTGCGCAGCCGTCATGGCATACATATCGTATGTTTCACCACTTGACGCACGCTGTCCGTGGAACTTGGTACCATACCAGGACGCCTCGCCTTTCTGCCGGAATCCTTCACTGCTGTCCATAACGTAGTATCGCTTGCCGAATACTTCGTAGGAGTCCGGGTTGCCGTATTTGCTTTTCGCCTCTTCCCTGGGGACGGCATCGGGTATTTCATCCCAGTTCTTGTTGTAGCTGTCAGGCGCACTGTCCTTGACGCTGCTGCTGCAGCCAGCCAGAAAGCCTGACAGCAGACCCAGTAAACAAAGGTGCTTGATTGAATATTTACAAGGCATCATTAATTCGCATCAAATTCCTGGCTTAATTGATATACCGCCATGGCATACAGCGAGCTATGGTTGTAGCGTGTAATCACGTAAAAATTATCCAGCCCCAGCCAGTATTCCTTGCCCCTTTTACCCTTCAGCGTTATCACCGTTGCTTTTGCACTATCATCAACCGCAACTTCAGGAACAACTCCCTGACTGGCGAGATCTGAAATGCTCGTATGCGGTTTCAGCTTGTTTCTTGTCTCTTCTATCTGCCCCTTTACACGCGCCGGCACCACTACCTGCCCGCCCCTTTTCCAGCCATGAACCTTGAAATAATTGGCCACGCTGCCAATTACGTCAGCCGTGCTGTTCCATAAATCACGTTTGCCGTCGCCATCAAAATCAACCGCATATTCCCGATAACTGCTGGATATAAACTGGGGCATGCCCATGGCTCCGGCATAGGAGCCTCGAACAAGACTGACATCAATATTCTCTTCCCGCGTCAGTAGCAGAAACTGTTCAAGCTCGCTGAGAAAGAAACGTGAACGCGGCGGGTAGTCAAATCCCAGTGTAACCAGTGAATCAAATACCTGCGTTTTACCGCTAAGCCTGCCGTAGTAGGTTTCAACACCAATAATGGCGGTAATGATTTCAGCGGGAACACCGTACTCTTTTTCAGCACGCTTCAGGATATCATGGTGCAGCCGTAGAAATTCATTGCCTCTCCCGATACGTTTGGAAGTGACGAAAATCGGCCTGTATTCTCTCCATGTCAGCACTTTCTCGGCCGGCTTAGCGATAGCCTCCAGCACGCCATCCAGCTTATTTGCCAGAACAAACTTCAATTCGAGATCATTGCGGTCGAAGTTGTGCTTTTCAACCATCTCGTCAATAAACTGCTGAACATCACTGCGCTGACTGTAATCTGCCTGCGCGTTCAGTGAAACCAACATGAACAACAATGCAAAAAAGGATGTAACTTGATTCATGAATCCGTTTTATGATTTTTATTATTATTATCTTGACAACAATTTGCGGTCAGAGTTTATCGACATCAGCATACCAAATCCCGCCATCAGTGTGACCAGCGATGTTCCGCCATAACTCACCAGCGGCAACGGCACGCCTACCACAGGCAAGATTCCCGATACCATACCGACATTGACGAACAGGTACACAAAAAAAGTCATGCTCAAACTACCAGCCAGCAAGCGGCTGAAATTATCCTGCGCATGATCGGCGATATACAGTCCGCGCCAGATGATAAAGGCATACAACGACAGCAATACGACAGCGCCCATCATACCAAATTCTTCTGCAAACACCGCGAAAATAAAGTCCGTAGACCGCTCCGGCAGAAAATCGAGCTGCGACTGGGTGCCATTTAACCAGCCTTTGCCGTAAAGACCACCGGAGCCAATCGCTATTTTCGATTGAATAATATGATAGCCAGCGCCTAGCGGGTCACTTTCCGGGTCCAGCAAAGTCAGCACGCGCTGTCGCTGATAGTCATGCATCATTCGCCATAAAATCGGAATAAACGCCAGTAACGCCAGGCCTGCGCCGATCAGCACACGCCAGCGCAGTCCGGCAAAAAATACCACGAAGAATCCGGCCATGCCAACCAGCAGCGCAGTACCCAGGTCCGGTTGCATCGCAATCATGATTGTCGGCACCAGCACCAGTACCGATGAAATCATCAACGAACGAAATCCCGGCGGTAGCGGACGCTCGGACAGGTACCAGGCCAGCATCAGCGGCGTCGCCAGCTTCATGATCTCCGAAGGCTGGAAGCGCACACCGATCTTGAGCCAGCGCTGCGCGCCTTTGCCGACATCTCCGGCAAAAAACACCATCAGCAACAGAATCACGCCGACAAGAAACACCCAGGGCGTCCATAAATAGAGTTGATGCGGCGAAACCTGCGCCGCCACCAGCATAACCAGAAACGCAATCGACAGCCTGACGACCTGCTTTTGCATTAACTCGGCAGACTGGTCACCGGCACTGTAGAGAATACCCAGTCCCGCCAGGGTAAGTATCAACAGTCCGAACAGCAGCACCGGATCGATGCGAATGAGCTGCAGCACGCGGGCAAAGCGTCCCTGATATTCTGTATCGAACTGGTATTTACTTGGCATCTTCTTTCAATTCATCTTCCAGCAGGTATTTATCCATTATGGTCTTTGCAATCGGCGCCACCGCGCTGCCATGCTCGCCATTTTCTTCGATTATCGCAACGACAATTTCGGGATCTTCGAGTGGTGCAAACGCAATGAATAATGCGTGATCTCTTAATTTTCTGGCAACCGTTTCCGCATCATATTCTTCATCCTGCGCGATACCGAAAACCTGCGCCGTCCCGGTCTTTCCAGCCATTTCATAGCCCTTGAGCTTCCACCCGGTCGCTCGCGCGGTACCCCATTTGCCGCGCAGCACGCGCTGCATGGCCTTGTGCATGACATCCCAGTGATTTTCATTCTTCAGCTCGATCCATGAGGTTGAAGGCACGGCCATCGCCGTGATTTCACCATTGGTATCCCGCATTTCTTTCAGCAGGCGCGGCTGGATTTTCTTGCCCTTGTTTGCCAGTGCCGAGGTTGCCACGGCCAGCTGCAAGGGGGTAGCCAGCATATAGCCCTGACCAATCCCCGCAATCAGAGTTTCACCCGGATACCATATTTTATTATGCACCCTGCGTTTCCATTCTTTTGAAGGCAGCAGGCCGGAACGCTCACCAAACAGATCGATGCCTGTTTTGTCGCCAAAACCGAATTCACGCAGATAATCATGCATGCGATTGATACCCATGCGGTGCGCCAGTTCATAAAAATACACATCGCAGGACTGCTCCATGGCATCGCTCAGATCAACCTCGCCATGACCCCATTTTTTCCAGTCGCGGTAGCGATGTTCCTCGTCGTTGGGTAATGTGTAGTAACCAATACAGCGCATGGACTGCTTGTGTCCAATCACCTTTGCGTCGATACCGGCAAGACCGAGAAAGGGCTTGAAAGTCGAGCCCGGTGGATACTGGCCGAACAATGCCCTGTTGAACAATGGCTTGTAATCACCCTCACGCAGTGCATTGTAGTCCTTGACACTGATGCCATGGACAAACAGGTTGGGATCGTAAACCGGCTCGCTGACAAAGGCGAGGACGGCCCCGGTCTTGGGCTGCATTACGATCACCGCACCGGCGAAATCACCCAGCGCCTGCTCTGCGGTGCGTTGCAGCTCCATGTCCAGATTCAGCACCAGGTTGTTCCCCGGCAACGGCGGAATCTTGTCGATCACCCTGAGGATGCGTCCCTCTGCATTCACCTCGACATTCTGCTGCCCGACAATGCCATGGAGCTCTTCCTCGTAATACTTCTCCAGCCCGGTCTTGCCAATATGGGTGGAGCCACGGTAGTTACTCACATCAATGGTATTGAGCTCCTTCTCACTGATGCGTCCGACATACCCTATTGCATGCGCCGCTGATGATCCCTGCGGGTAATGCCTGCTCAGACGCGCAACCACATCCATGCCGGGGAAGCGGTGGCGATTGACTGCGAGGCGCGCCACTTCCTCCTCACTGAGCCGGGTTCTAAGAGAAATACTTTCGAAGGGACGGTGCGTGCGCATTGAGGTATGAAATCGTTCGATATTCTGCTCGCTGATGGTGACAATTTCGCCCAGCCCCTCCAGCGTGGCATCAATATCTTCAACCTGCTCCGGGATCAACTCGAGATGATAGGTGGGACGGTTCTCGGCCAATATGATGCCATTCCGATCATATATCAGCCCCCGGTTCGGCGGCAGCGCCATCAGGCGAACACGGTTTTCCTTTGACAGGCCTGAAAAATGCGCATATTCGACAATCTGCAGCCAGCCAAGCCTGCTCAGCAGGGCGGCGATCAGCAAAAAGCTGAAAAGCCCTGCAACAATTGCGCGCACTTTGAAAAGCCTGGATATTTCCGAATGGTCAGTGACTAAAGATCTACGCACAACATGATCCTGTTTGCATCAACTCCAAGGTCGCTGCTTTGAACGAACTAATTCTGATTTGAGCAATCCCCCAAGACAAACCCGGCATAACCCGCATATTGCACGAAGGCGGACGCGGAATAATCGATAATGAATGACATTACAAGAAGTTACAGAAAATTTAATGGGTTATAACCTGTTACAGTTTGTCCTATTTGCTTTTATGAACAACCTGGCGTCGCATCTTGGACGATCCCCCTTGATCCATAGCTATGGCTATGAATCCGCGGGCGATCGTCCAACCTGCTTTGCCAGGTTGCCCCTAAATTCCAAATCCTTCATGCAATATGCGGGCTAATCCGCAGATTAGGCCCGAATTATATCGACTTTATAATGATTTAGGCGGCATTATTCATGTTTAGCTCGACAATCGCTGAACAATCGATAGAATCCCCCAAGTTGTTCGTTCATCTGGATAAAGTGGAGTAGCAAATGAGACTGGTTTTGATCGGAGCCCCGGGGTCCGGCAAAGGGACACAAGCAAAATTTCTGATTGAAAAGTACAACATACCTCAGGTATCTACCGGAGACCTGTTGCGCGCAGCCG
Organism: uncultured Gammaproteobacteria bacterium; assembly: GCA_937998645.1. Taxonomy (GTDB): domain Bacteria; phylum Pseudomonadota; class Gammaproteobacteria; order SZUA-229; family SZUA-229; genus JABDQW01. Next base: position 6,123 of record CALLCZ010000087.1, on the reverse strand, counting down.
TGGCTGCTCAGACACCGCTCGGCAGACAGGCCAAAGCCGTGATGGATGCGGGCCAGCTGGTACCCAATGATATCGTCATCGGAATGATCCGTGAGCGCATCATGCGCCCGGACGCTGAAAACGGATTTATCATGGATGGCTTCCCGCGCAACCTGGAGCAGGCGGAAGCGATGGATACCTTACTTGCAAATCTCGGCAGACCTATTGATGCCGTACTTCAGATCAATGTCGATTTTGACCTGCTGATGCAACGCATGGTCGGCCGTTTGACCTGTCTATCGTGCGGTACATTATTCAATTCATTTACCAACCCGCCTTCGATAGATTCACAGTGTGATAATTGCGGCGGCACCTTGCATCACCGTTCCGATGACAATGAGGAAACCATTGATCGGCGACTGCGCGTTTATGAAACACATACACAGCCGTTGACCGCCTATTACAGCAACAAAGGCAACCTGCACGCGATCGATGGACAGGGAACCGTTGAAGAAGTCAAAAAACGCATCAAATCTGCTTTACGCGGGATGCGTTCCTCGCGCATCAAGCTACAGCCGGTCGCCCAGCCACCTGCAACAAAGGTGGTCAAAACCAGGCCGGAAGTGATTCGCACCCAGGTCAACGTCAAGGAAAAAGTCGCTCCCAGGCAGAAAAGAAGAGAAGCGACTGCGGTAAATCCCGTAAAACGCCCAAAGAAAACGGTGTCGGCAGCCGAAACTGCATACAGGCAACAGCTGAAATCACTTCAGGATGAGCTAAAGACTGTCAAAAGCGAACTCAGGGAAGTCACACGCACAGAAAAACAGCTGACCAGGGAAGTCGAAAAGAACCAGGCCGCGCTGGAAAAACTGGTGGAAAAAGAAGCCGGCCTGAAATGACAGGGGCAAGGGACGAGGTTCGAGTGGCGAGGTAAAGACAGGCCGGCTTTTCCGGTGCTTGAAGTACTTCCAGGCCTCTTTACAGGGCTGTTTTATCTAAAAGTATTCAACGGCTTCGATAAATTCAGCTGGTTAACGGCTATAGGGCTCATACTCGCTTAAGACCACTTAAGAATCTTTTCCTAAATAAACTCGCCACTTTTCCCTCGTCCCTCACCCCTGTAGTTACCCTGCCTGCTGCTGGGCCTCGATATCCGCCCTCACCTTGTCCATATCCAGTTCCCTGGTCTTGGTGATAATATCTTCGAGTGCAGACTCGGGCAGCATACCTGCCTGCGAAAAAATCACGATCTGTTCGCGGAATATCATCAGTGTGGGGATTGAACGAATCTGAAAACTGGCAGCCAGCTCCTGCTCATCTTCAGTGTTGATTTTGCCAAACACGATGTCATCGTGCTTCTCGGATACGCTTTCATAAATCGGCGCAAACGACTTGCACGGACCGCACCATGAAGCCCAGAAATCAACAATAATAATATCGTTATCGGTAATTGTGTCTTTAAATGTTTCTTTCGTCAGTTCGACAGTAGCCATAGATTTTCTCTAAAAAGAACGGGTTGATGCGATGTTATCACACCAACCCGCTGGTTAAATTTGCTTTAACTTGCCCGTCTTTACGCAATATGCGAGTTAGTCCGCAACAATGCTTGTTCCTGAAGTTGCCGGTAAACGCGGCATGGTGATTTCAGGATACTCACCGGTCAAAGCCCCTAGGAATGCGACAATGTCATTGACATCGGCATCCGGCAAATCCTTGTTCAGCTGGGTTTTTGCCATCACGCGCACGGCCTCGGCCAGGTCATTCACCGAACCATTGTGGAAGTACGGCGCCGTATCGGTAATGTTACGCAACGTGGGTGTGCGGAAAATGTTGGCATCAGCCTTATTGCCCGTCACTTCCTGGCGACCCTTGTCATCAGCCAGCTTGTACTGCGCAACATAGCTGTTGTCGGTAAAAGTCGGGAATTTGGTGAAGAAACCTTCTCCCAGCTTCATCTGCGGGCCATTGAATGCAGCACCGGAATGACAGCTGGTGCAACCGCTGGAGGCGAACTTGTTCATGCCACGAACCTGCTGCTCGCTCATGGCCTTCTTGTCGCCTTTTACATATTTGTCATATGAGCTGTTCGGCGTAATCAGGGTACGCTCGAACGCAGCTACGGCCTTTGCGGCATTATCAACGGTCATCGAGTTTTCACCGAAGGCCTTGTCAAAATAAGCCTTGTAGCCCGGTATTCTCCGCACGCGCTCCATTGCTGTATCAACATCTTTCATACCCATTTCAACCGGGTTGGCGACCGGACCCTTGGCCTGGTCTTCAAGCAATGGCGCACGCCCGTCCCAGAACTGGACTGAATGAAAAGCCGAGTTCCACACGGTTGGCGCATTACGTCCCCCGGTCTTGCCATGTACACCCATGGAAACACTGCGGCTGTCGTCACCGCCTTCCATTACGTTATGGCACGAGTTACATGAAACCGTACCCGTAGACGAAAAACGCGGATCCATATAGAGCATTTTCCCGAGTTCGACCTTGGCTTCCGTAGTCGGGTTGTCAGCTGGAGCCGGCGCAGTTTCCGGCAGAGCCTGCCAGTCAGTCGCACTTGCCTGGGCCGCAAACAGGGATGCCACCAATACAACGGATATCTGTCTCATAATGTCTCTCAATCAATAAATTATTAAGTTTTGCGTAATTTATCACCTAATAAGAATATTACAATTAACTTATATCAATTAAAGTCATAGTTTTAGACTATTGGAGACGAATAAGACTCTGATTTACATGGAAAACGAGAACAGGATTTCCGGGTAGGTATTAGAGCAGTCGGTGAAGATCGTTTCACTGCAGTCCTGGTAGTCCTCGTAGACAACACCCGCCCCGAAAAAGAAGTTACCCTGCCCCATAAAATACAGACCGGCCCGGTAACCGATGGAATCCAGGTCCTCAAACCCATCGGTATAGGTCCTGCGGTAAAAAGCACCCACATAGGGTTTCACCGTTTTTGGCTGTGTGAAGACGTACTTGATTTGCGGGCTGAGCTTGGTAATCGACGGATCACCGTTCAGCCAGAATTGTGCATCGATACCCAGCTCCAATCCATCGATCAAATAATAACCATAACCCGCACCCAGGATGATGTAGTCGTCCCCATAGGCACTGCCGGCACCGGCAACAATGGAAACATTATGGCTGCCCTGCTGAAAAGGCGCAGCCATTGCCGGGCTTGCGTTTATGCTTATGAGCAAGACGAGTAATGTGTATGACTTTTTGATTGTGTTCATGGCTGCGCCTTTTCAGAGGGCCGAGGTACGAGGGACGAGGGCCAAGGTTATAAAGTTTAATACTATCGCAAGCAATTTAGATTTAGAAACGAAGTATCAATTTTCTTCCTCACCACTCTTCCCTCGCCCCTCGCCACTGTTAATGAGCATACAGATCTCGATACAGGCCATCGCGGCTGATGAGCTCATCATGACGGCCTTCATCGATAATCTGGCCGGCATCGAATACCAGCACCCGGTCCGCCTGCCTGACGGCACTCAACCTGTGGGCGATGATCAGTGTTGTCCGGTTCTGCAGGAAGGCATGCATGGCATCATGCAATCGCGCTTCCGTCTCGGTATCCAGGGCCGAAGTTGCTTCATCAAGAATCACCACCTTCGGATCAGACAGTATCATGCGCGCAATCGCAAGACGCTGGCGCTGCCCGCCTGAAAGCCTGATCCCGCTGCGGCCGATGATGGTATCCAGCCCGCTGGGCATATCTTCGATGACATTGCGCAACTGCGCGATTTCAGCGGCCTGCCACAGCGTTGCATCATCGAGATCCCGGCCAAGACACAGGTTTTCACGCACGGTATCGTTGAGCATGGCCGGATGCTGCAATACGGTGGCGACATTTTCACGCACCACATCAAGACCGATGTCGCGGATGTTGACGCCATCGAAATACAGCTCACCCGACTTCGCCGGGTACAGGCCGAGAATGATCTGCACCAGTGTCGACTTGCCTCCCCCGCTGGCGCCAACCAGCGCCACCTTTTCACCCGCGTCAATTTCAAGACTGACGCCATCGAGCACGTTGAACTCTTCGCCATAGGAAAAGCAGATATTTTCAACGCGCAGGCCAACGGTATGCCTGCCCTCAAACGGGTTGGTCTTGTGCTGGTAAACGGGCTCCTGTTCCAGGCTAAGCAGGCGGTTGATACGCTCCAGCGCAGCGTTGGCGCTGTAATAGCTGTACTGGATACTCAGAATTTCCTGCACCGGGTTCATCATAAACCAGAGATAGGCGTAGACTGCGAACATCTCGCCAATAGTGAGGTCGGTTAACAACACCAGCACCATGCTGGCGGTGCGGAACAGCTCAAACCCCATCAGGATGATAAAAAATGACAGGCGATTGGCCGCATCACTTTTCCAGCCAAATGCCGCCATGTGGTCGCGCAGATCATGTGCCCGTGCAGTCACACGTTCGAGGTAATGACCTTCCCGGTTGCTGGCACGTATCTGCTGGATGCCATCCAGGGTTTCACTCAATGACTGCTGAAATATCTCGAATGCACTGTTTTCACTGCGTTTGAGGTTTTTGACCTTTTTACCCATGACCATGGTGAAATAAATTACCACCGGATTCATCAGCAGAATAAACAGCGCCAGCTGCCAGTGTATCCACAGCAATACAACGGCCACACCGATAACGGAAAGCACGGCGACGATGAACTTGCTCAGCGTGCTGCCAATAAATTCATCAATTGCATTGATATCAGTCACAAAATGCGAGGTCACCGCGCCGGTACCCAGAGTTTCGTATTCAGCCATTGAAATGGTCTGTAAATGTGCCAGCAATTTTTTACGTATGTGATAGCTGATATCCTTGGCAATCAGGGTGAAATCCCTGGTCTGCAAAACCGCGAGCATCAGCGATGCAAAACGCAGCACCATGGTCACCAGCATTATTGTAAACAGAAAGATGACCGGACCCTGCCAGGGGGCCGGGAGTACGGCTTCAAGAATTGGGACAATCTGCCCGGGCTTATCCAGCAGCACTTCATCGACCATCATCGGCATCAGCATCGGCATCGGCACACTGAGTAGCGCAGACAAAATTGCAATTACATTAGCAGCAACTAATGTCGACTTGTGTTGTCGTATTATGTCAAGAATGTATGACCAGTTCATTCAGCAAGCTCGATTGATGGCATAAATAGTTGTATCTTGACATAGAACCCGGATGAAACATTTTTCATGATTAATATCAATATCTTAGTTGTATTTCTGATCAATTTCGCGCAATATCTACAGGACTTCAAATGAGAAAAATGAAAAATATTTCCCAAATAATGCTTGACTATTCTTGCGTTTGGGAAAATAATCCCAACTATGGAAACTACAAACAAAATACTGATAACAGCCATCAGCCAGATCCTGCGACCACTGGTACGCATTCTATTGAGAAACGGCATCTCCTGCGGAAGTTTTGAAGAAATGGTGCGTAAAGCGTATGTAGACGAGGCATTTGCCCAGGCTCAACGGAATAATAGCAAAGCCACGATCTCAAGTGTTTCTGCCGAAACAGGTCTTTCCAGAAAAGAAGTGAAACGCCTGACTGAAGCTGATCTCAGCGACAGTGAAAATACCGAGCAGAAATATAACCGCGCCATTCGCGTAATCAGCGGCTGGCTGAATGATCCGCAGTTTGCCTATAAAGAAGGCAACCCCAGGGCACTGTCACTGGACAGCTCCGATGCATCATTCGCCAACCTGGTCAAACAGTACAGCGGTGATATACCCACCAAGGCCATGCTTAACCTGCTCGAGTCTTCGGACTGTGTAGAAATAAAAGACGGGCAGGTGCACCTGGTGAGAAACGCTTATGTGCCGGGCAGCGACCCTGAAGAAATAACGCGCATCCTGGGTAAGGATACCAGCCAGCTGATTAATACGATCGACCACAACCTGACTGCCGATGAAGCATCAAAGTGGTTCCAGCGAAAAGTTTCCAACACACGTGTGGCAACTGATGCAGTACCCGATTTCAAGGAGTTTTCACGCAAGCGCTCCCAGACACTGCTGGAAGAACTGGACGCATGGCTTAGCCAGAACGAAGCTGACAAAGACACCGATTCTCGTTATGTCAGCATGAACATCTACTACTTTGAACAAGATACCGAAGAGGATTAA
>CALLCZ010000086.1 GCA_937998645.1 uncultured Gammaproteobacteria bacterium | reverse complement strand
TGTTTGGCACCTCGATGTCGGCTCATCACATCCTGGGGCTGAAGCAGGTCCCAAGGGTATGGCTGTTCGCCATTTAAAGTGGTACGCGAGCTGGGTTTAGAACGTCGTGAGACAGTTCGGTCCCTATCTGCCGTGGGCGTTTGAGACTTGAGGGGAGCTGCTCCTAGTACGAGAGGACCGGAGTGGACGTACCTCTGGTGTTCCGGTTGTCACGCCAGTGGCATTGCCGGGTAGCTAAGTACGGAACTGATAACCGCTGAAAGCATCTAAGCGGGAAGCAGGCCCCGAGATGAGGTCTCACTGGACCCTTGAGGTCCCTGAAGGTCCGTCGAAGACTACGACGTTGATAGGCTGGATGTTGAAGCTCAGTAATGGGTGAAGCTAACCAGTACTAATTGACCGTGCGACTTGACCATATAACCCCAAGCATGTCGTTTGGGAGTTACATGTAGTGACTTAACACTTGAATGAACTTGGCTTTCCTTTTTTGGAAGAGCGATGCTTCTTCGTTTACGAAGGAGGTCCCGGATTAAATCCGGGATGGTTTGAATCGCTTCGCTCTTCAAACCAGTTTGCCTGGCGGCAATAGCAAGCGGGTACCACCTGATCCCATCTCGAACTCAGAAGTGAAACTGCTCAGCGCCGATGGTAGTGTGGGGCCTCCCCATGTGAGAGTAGGACACCGCCAGGCTTTAAAATAAACAAGCCCCTGTCGAAAGACAGGGGCTTTTTTATTTTAAAGCAGGTACGAGGGACGAGGGATGAGGAATGAGGGATGAGGAACAACAACTGCTCTTGATGACGGCGGATAATTTTGATTATGAGCCCGCTTGGTACACGCTTCAACCCGGACCCAACCGGAGAGGGAGCAATCGGCCGATTGCTCGATTAATCAGGCTATTAACCCTCGCCCTGGCTGTAACGGGCTGCTTTAGATCAAGAATTCTGTATGCTGGATATAAAAAATCCACCAATTTCATTGTAATATTAAATCCGAGGTGTTTCTCAAAAGCACTCACAAACATCAACTACAGAGGAGGTTTAATATGAAAAACCTGTTACTGACGTTTGCACTTGCAATCGTAGCCAGCGGCGCCATGCTGATATCTGCCGGGGATGCGCAGGCCTGGTGGGATGATGACGATGATTACTGGGATCGTCCCTGGTATGGTGGCGGTGGTCCATGGTATGGCGGTTATCCTTATGGAGGTTATGGCGGGTATCCCTATGGGGGCTACGGTGGTTATCCCTATGGGGGTTACGGCGGCTATCCCTATGGGGGTTACGGCGGTTATCCCTATGGCGGTTATCCGCAAACCGGTTATACCGATCCAGCGGCATCAACTGACTCTACGACAGCTACTGAACCGACAACTACAACCCCGGCATATCCGACTTATCCAACATACTATGGATATTGATCAGTGATACATGTCATGCGATGCATGTATAACTAGCCCGCATTTCTCACCAGGGGGCGAGAAATGCGGGCTAAAAAACATTCATGGAATTGAATAGCTGTAACAAACAACGCGCCAGAACTGGCGCGTTGTTTGTTATGTAGTAATCTAAATTGGATTGGCGTCCGGGTAATCGCGAAATGTAGCCAGTGCATTCGTTGGTGGTGGCAGCATGTGTGCAATTTCCTGTTGCCAGTTAAGCCCGGGCAGTTGCTTGTTTTGCAACAGCAATAAATTATCCTGCATCCGCTTGAGGTTGCCGCTTTTTTTATACTGCTGTTCAGCAGTAACTGCCTTCTGCATCTGTTGCACGGCCAGGTCAAAGTTCCCCGTGGACGCGTTAGTCAATGCCAGCAGTTCCAGGTTTGGCGGTAACTGGGCGAGTTTGTACATTTGTTCAGCCATGTTTCTTGCCAGTTCACTATTGCGTACGTCTGCATCATTGCTAAGCGCGAGCAATAATATCTGTATGCGTTTAATGGCAAACATGTTCGGTACCCGGTCCGTTATTTTTTGTGCTGACGCAATAAGCGCTTTATCTGGGGCACCACTTCCCATACTGGCGGTAAGGTTGAATACATGAGCTGTTATATTTTTTTCGTTATACCGCGTCACCGTCTCATAGTGCTTACTGGCAGTACTGTAATCCTTGATGTGTAAATAGTAGTTGCCCAGAAAAAAGTGGGCGCCCTCATGTGCGGGATCCAGCTTGATCACGTGCCTGTATAATTCTGCGGCTTCTTTGTTTTTGTTTGATTCGTCGTTAAGCAATGCAAGCAGAAACAGTGCGAGCGTTTTGTCAGGTTTTTGTGCAATAACATGATTGAGTTGTTCGCGAGATTTCTCCTTGTCCTTATTCAGGTACAAAACACGCGCATAGCTGGTTCTGGCCGCAGCATTTTCAGGCTCATATTCAAGGCCGTCTTTAAATTCGGTAATGGCATTGGCGTATTCCTTCTTCATGACTGCGGACATTGCGGCGACGAAATGTCGACTGGCCGGGTCCTTTAAAGCTTCAAGTGCATTGACAAGGGGATCATTGATGACAAGTTCACGTTTGCCATACTGCTGTAAATGCTGTTTTGCCTGCTGTTTATTTCCGGCGGCGCGAAGTGAAAGAGCGAGCGGGTAATGGATGCTGTTTGCTTCGGGCGCCAGCTCTAATGCCAGGGTAAAGTGTTCTGCGGCGCTGCTATATTCCTGTTTCATCAGAAATACCTGTCCAAGACCGTTGTGTGCGGCGGCTTTAAATTCCGCTTCGCCCAATAGCTGGTTAAACAGGGTGTATGCCTCATCGAGAAGATTGAGCTCAAGGTAAACCTGCGCCAGTCTGTATCGGGCAGGCAGGTACTCTGGATCAAGTTCTGAAGCCAGCTTGAAACGCGTTAAAGCCAGTTGCATATTTCCGTCTTGCTGGGCCAGGTATGCGGAATAATATATCCAGGGAAAATGCCCGGGCGCGAGTTTTATCGCATTGTTGTAGCATGCATCGGCACTGGTAAAGAGGTCATGAGTCAAATACTGGTTACCAAGTTTGCCGTATTCAGATGAAAGCAGTTTTTTATCAGTCTCTGCATGCAACAGAAGCGCATCGACCTTTGCGCGTGCCTGCGCGATTGCTTCCTGCTCTGCAGGTTTCAGCGGCGAGATATCGACCTGTATTACGCCCTCGAGTTGTTGCTGCCAGTGCGGGGGCAGCTTATCAAGGTTGTCAGCGCTGGCCTGGGAACTGAATACGAATAATTGAGCAAGAAATATTAATACCTTGAGTCGCATGGGCTTAAATCGATGATTGAGTAATGTTGATTTGCCTGTCTACGGAATCGATGATGACTGGCTGTTTCAGCCCACCCGGCCAGGTGACCACCAGACTATCGATGCTGTTCGCCGCACCGAGTCCGAAGGTAACGGGGAATTCAACCTGAGACAAAAAGCTCCGGCCTGATGTGATCAGTCGTCGCTGGGTTATGCCGTTAGCGGTAAGTTCGATAACAGCGCCGATAGCATTGCGGTTATCTGATGTGCCGGTCAGTTTTATTCGCAGCCAATGATGTCCGGTCTGCTGATCATTGCGGTACAGTTTTGCTTCACGGCCGGGCTGGGTGATCATTACATCGAGGTCGCCATCATTATCTATGTCAGCATAACTGGCCCCCCGTCCAACTACCGGTGTGCCGAGATCACCTGTATTCTCGACCAGCATGAAGCGGTTATTGCAAGCATTGCTGCCCGATGAGTATGCAGTGTCTTCGCAGTTCCAGAAAAGCTGTACCGGTTGTTCATAGTGCTGGCTTGGCTGCACCTTGTTTATTTCGTTTTCCAGGTGGCCGTTTGCTTGCAGCAGGTCAAGCCTGCCATCCAGATCGTAATCAAAAAAGAACACGCCAAAGGTGAGGGCCAGTCTTGAATCTGCCCCCAGACCTTCAAGCAGGGATTCATCTGCGAACGGCGTTTGGCCATCGGCCGTTACAAACAGTGAGCTCATTTCATTGGCAAAGGTGCCGATAACAATGCCAAGATCATTATCATTGCGATACCATGCCGCATCGATACCCATGGCTCCGGTCGCCCTGCCTTTCTGGTTGAACGCGATTCCCTCCAATGCGCCCGCTTCTTCAAAACGGCCGCTTCCTTTATTCTGGAACAGGAAGTTCTGAACGGTATCGTTGGCTACGAATAAATCGAGCAGGCCATCCTGGTCATAATCGACTGCTGTGGCAGAAAGTGCTTTACCTGAAATATAAATACCGGATTCATGTGATATATCGGTAAAACGTCCACCACCGTCGTTGCGGTACAGGCGGGATTTTGCTCCTACATAATGTGTGGGTGTGCTGTATGACTTGCCGATGCCCGTTACACGAAAGTCTATTTCCAGATTGATTTCTGCTGTCCATTCAACGTAATTGGCTACATACAGATCGAGGTCCGAATCATTGTCAAAATCAAAGAACACGGCGGCTGTACCCCAGTCTTCATTAAAACCGGCGACACCCGCAGCCTGGCTGACATCAACGAATTTGCCCTGCTCATTATGAAGCAGGTAGTTCTTGTTCAGCGTTGTGATATATACATCGTCCCAGCCGTCGTTGTCATAATCTCCAACCGCAAGACCCATGCCGTAACTGTTTATCGCCAGGCCTGTCGAGGCAGATACGTCTGTGAAATTTCCGTTGCCATCATTGCTGTAAAGACGGGATGTTGGATAGTCGTTTTGCTGTCTATCAGGCCAGTAGTTTGCATTGACCAGGATGATATCCTGGTCACCATCGTTATCATAATCAATAAATCCGCCACCACCGCCCATGGTTTCCGGCAGCAGGCGATCACCGTAAGCGCCATTGGTATGCACAAAATCAATACCGGCTTCACGCGTAATATCCGTGAAATATACTTCGGGTATCTTGATGGATACCTGTTGTTCTATCACCGGCCCTTTAACCGCCTGCTGTTGAACCGGTTCTGGTGCTGAATCTTCGCGGCTGAAATGATAGATCGCATAACCGGCAATCACTGCGATGACGAGCGTTAGTAACGAACGATAGAAAGCCTTGCGAATGATGGTTTCGCCACTGTGTGTATTTCTATTCATGGACTGGTTAACTCTTCGCTGGTTAATAATGCTGATTCATAAGCCTGTGGTCGGTTCAGGTCATAAATCACAAATGGAGCAGCTGCGTGGTCAGCTGCGGGATTGTTCTGTCGATGACGTGTAACTGCTATTTCTATTGCATGGTCGTCAGGGCGAAAAAGATCGTGTTGTTGTCGATGATGACTGGCCAGTTCCGGCTTGTCCAGTTCGGCGTAGACCAGTGCAAGATTAAAATGTGCAGGCTGGTTCTCGGGATCAATTTTCAATGTCCGTGTAAACCACAACAGTGATGTTTGCAAAAATTCCTCGCGTTGCTGGCGTCGCTTTTTGCCGCGTTCCATGCGAGCGCGTTCAAAATTGATTCTGCCCAGTTCGTTCAACAGGTTGGTGTCGTAGGAAAAGTCGAAGCCCCTGGCCGCAGCCGTTTCGAACTGGTTATCATAGATGCGTTCAAGACTTTCAATGGCGTTGTCGAGATGGCCATTTTCGTGGTCGATGCGTGCGCTGAACCAGGCCAGTGTCCATGGCGGTGCAGGGGGAGTGGTTCGCGATGCGCGGTGAATAGCAGCAGACGCCTCATCCAGTCGGCCCTCCTTGAAGTAGACACGCGCCAGGTTGAGGGCGCCTTGCCCCGGGTTCATCGCTTCGACCCGTTTAAAAACCTGTTCGGCCTGTCTCAGCTCACCCTTGCTGGAACCGCTGTTTCCTTCCCGCAGCAGTCCTATACCGTAGTCGTTCCAGCGCTCCCACTCCGGTATCGTGCTGCCTGTATCAGCATCGATGGCCAGGCCGTTTGCGACCGGTAGCACGATACGGTCACTCGCCATGGTCGTGACCGGTAGCCTGTTACCGTTAAATTTGTCACCCTGAATATGTTGCAGGTATTCAGTGTCGAATTTACGGTACTTCAGCCTGACTTCAATGCTGACCGGGCCCTTGATGTTGTCGGGCAAAGTCATCCTGTAATGAACAACATCAGCTGCGCCGGGTGGAATCTGATGGTTATACAGGGGCACGAAAATGTCCTGACCGTTGCGACGGTTGATGCGCTGTCCCTCGCGGTCAAGCACATAGGCATTGACGAAATAGGACCATGGGTCCACCCGGCCTTCGGGGTCCATACCGCCACTACGGCCAATCAGACGCTCACCATCGTATACAGCAACGTCCAGCCACAATTGATTCGAATCTGAAGTACCCTGTGTGAGGTGATGGCCGACACCCAGTGTGCGAATCACGCTTTCTATCAGGTAGCTGCTTCCGGGTTTCAGTTCCGGCACAACGGTTCCCAGCGGTGCGTGCAGCTTTCCATCAACCGAGCCTTCTTCTTTGAGGCCGAAGATATCCACCCGTGTGACATTGCTCAGTCGTTGCTGGTGAGCATCAATAACCTCGTCAGCCAGTCCAAGCATTGCCGGTATGGCAGTATTTGCTGCGGGGAAAAGGTGGCTGTGAACAGTCAGCTTGCCAGAGCCATCAAAATCACGTGCAGCAGGGTCGTCCGACAGCTCCAGTGGCATATGACATACCGCGCATTTTTCTACAGCTTTAGGCGGGTAATAGAAACTGTCGACACGGTGACCGGAGACGCCACTCTGCAGGAAACTGTCATAATGATTTTGCGCTCGCAGCCATTTGTAATGATTCACCTCGTAAGGCAGGTTCGCCTTGTGACAGCCGGAGCAGAATTCCGCGGTCTTATGCACGGGTTTTAACAGGGTTTTTTTGTGAAATTCCGGTTTTGCCTTGATTAGCTGATGATTGATCGCTTTCAGCAGTTTTGAATCACTCAGTGCGAACGGGTACCTTGCGGGATCGGCTATGGTGAAATCGCTATTACCGGTTGTGCTGTTGAGAGCCGTGATGGCGTGGCAGGAGGTGCAGGTCAGGCCGGCCATTGCGCTAGGATCTGTATCGGGATCGAAGTCTATCTGTTCGAAACGGCCACTCAGTAGCGGCACGGTATCATGACAGCCGGCGCAGAAACGGGATACTGCGGGACTGCCGTCTCGCAGTGTGACAACTTTGCGTGTCTCCTCGACACTGAAGCGGTAGGCCGGGTTGGTAAACGAGCTGTGGCGGTGCATGCTCTGTTCCCAGCTGCGGAATATATCTTCGTGGCATTGCTTGCATTCCTCGTCTGTCATCAGATGTTCTGCAGGTATCAGTTCTTTGCCTGCGATCTTGAACCTGGATGGAGAAAAATCATGTGACTGCGCGATGCTGGCATCTTGCTGTGTTTGCATGTGTACCACCAGCATGACGGCTGCAAAGCCACCGGCTAGAGCCAGCCAGCGATATGCCAGGTGATAGCGAATCGGGCGTCCGGCGAGCCGGTGGAGCACAAACAGCCACATGATCACGAACGGTAAAATGACGTGCAGCCAGTAGAGCGGCTCGCGAATACGCGGGTCATTGATTTCGAAAAATCCAAAACGCGTCAGTACGATGCCGGATACGAGTAGCAGCAGCCCGCTGACAAACAGGGCGATGCCTGCACGAATGGCATAGCGGTTGTCGCGTTGTATGGCGCGTCGGGCATGCAGGATAGCAAACACGCAAAACGGCAGCACCAGCAGCAGGCCTAGAAGCAGGTGCAGCAGGAACATCAGCAAATAGAAATAATCCTGGTATATCAGCCCGCTGTAGTATTCCAGCGCAGTGATGCTACTGAGGTAGATCGAGTTGACCACGAGCAAGGCGAACAGGGTGAAAACCACGCCCAGCAGCCTGCGAATACCCGGGCTGATGACAGCAGTCTCTGATAAGGGTCTGTTCCTGGGTGGATTCATGGCTATTAAATAAAAAACCTTTAAATTCAGTAACTTGTTTTATCTGAATGGCGATTTTAATGTAAATGAACTGAACTTGCATTGAACTAAAGCAAGTAAGTCGTAAAACGTGTAAATAAAAACTTGAATCCACAGATGAACGCAGATAAACGCGGATAATACGTGTATTATTTCTTGTCCGCGACAAAAATGTCAGGAGCATTTTTGAACGCACATAGTGCGGCCCCGAATGATAATGAGGGGTGGAGGGCAGGAGGCCCGGAATAACAACGCAAAAAAACCATAGTTATTTAGTTTTTTGTTTTTCGTGTCTTTTGCGATATTTGTGGACAATATAGTTCTTATCTGTGTTTATCTGCGTTCATCTGTGGACTTTCTTAATG